>JALTMS010000289.1:4869-5175 GCA_027001345.1 Acidobacteriota bacterium
TCGTGGAGTACTCCTTCCGGCGCTCTTGTGGCGCGTGAGCCTCCTCCTGGCGCTGATCGCCACCCAGTCGTGCAGCCCCGAACCCGCCCCCACCGAGCACGCGAATCCACGTCCCCCGGAGAAAGTCGAACCGTCACGCCCAGTCGCTCGAGATCTGCTCCTAATCACGGTCGATACCCTCAGATGGGACGCTGTCGGCTACTCGGGCTCCGCCAAGGTCGAAACCCCAAACATCGATCGCCTCGCCCGGCAGGGGGCCATCTTCCGCAACGCTCACGCCCACGCCGTCGTCACGCTCCCCTCTCA
>JALTMS010000290.1 GCA_027001345.1 Acidobacteriota bacterium
TGCTACTGCCGGTCAGCGGCTACGCCGAGCGTGGAGGGACCTGGGTCAACTTCGCCGGCCGTGTGCAGCATACCGAAAGGGCGCTGCTCCCCACGGCGACGGTGCGACCGGCCTACACGGTGTTGGCAGATCTTTTCGACTCGCTGAGTTCGAAGAAGGCCCCCGCGCCGGCGGAAGTGGCGACCCATCTCGCGCAGGAGGTGTCGGCCTTCGCCGGCATCGACTGGGCAGCGTTGCCCGGCTCCGGCGGGCAGGACGCCGACGGCTGCCAGGCCGCCGAGCAGGCCTGTCCGGCGACGGGTGCGGCAGCGCGCATGCTGGCTTCCGGCTGGAAGCTCTGAGGAGAGGTTCACCGTGGATCTCGTCATCGTCATCGGAGCGGTCGCCAAGGTGGCGGTCATCGTTGGCCTGTTGCAGGTCAGCGTGGCCCTGCTCACCTGGGTCGAGAGGCGAGGCTCGGCGCTGATTCAGTTGCGCCGCGGTCCCAATCGGGTCGGACCCTTCGGGCTGCTTCAGCCCATGGCCGACGGCATCAAGTTCTTCTTCAAGGAAGACGTCCTCCCTCCCTTCGTCCACAAGCCGACCTTCATCGTCGCTCCTGCCGTTTCCCTCTTCTGCGCCCTGATGGCCTTTGCCGTGATTCCCTTCGGGGGCGTGCTCGAGGTGTCGGGACGGGAGATTCCGCTGGTCATCGCCAATATCGACGCGGGCGTGCTCCTCCTGCTCGCCGCCAGCGGTTTGGGCGTCTATGGCATCATCCTGGCGGGTTGGGCCTCGAACAACAAGTATTCGCAGCTCGGCGGCCTGCGCGCCTCGGCGCAGATGATTTCCTACGAACTCTCCCTGGGGCTGGGTGTGATCGCGGTGCTGGTGCTGGCCGGCACGCTCAATCTGAGCGAGATCGTCGAACTCCAGTCCCGCAGCTTGCCTTTCGTGGTTTACCTGCCGCTGGGCTTCGTGGTACTTCTGATCGCTGGTTTTGCGGAGACCAATCGCCTACCCTTCGACCTGCCCGAGGCCGAATCGGAGTTGGTTGCGGGCTATCACACCGAGTATTCGTCGATGAAGTTCTCGATGTTCTTCATGGCCGAGTACATCAACATGATCACGTCGGCGGCGCTGCTGGTGACGCTCTATCTCGGCGGTTATGGCGTACCGCGCTTCATCGCCGAGCCCCTCGGTCTTTCGGGCAACGCCCTGGTGGTGGCTGAAGTGGTCAGCTTCGCCGCAAAAGTGGCGTTCTTCCTCTGGGTTTTCGTCTGGGTCCGCTGGACCCTGCCGCGCTTCCGCTTCGATCAGTTGATGCGCGTCGGCTGGAAAGCCTTGATTCCCCTTGGCTTTGCCAACGTGATCTGGGCGGCGCTGCTGACGATTCTCAAGCCGGAGTGGTTCTCATGATCGCGCTCGGAGTGATGGCAACGATGGGTGCCGTGCAGTTGACGGTCTTCGCCCTGCTCGCGTTGCTGGCCTTGGGCAGCGCCCTGGTAGTGGTGTTGCACCGCAACCCGGTGGTCGAGGGATTGTTTCTCGTCCTGCATCTGCTGAGCATCGCCGGTTTCTACGCCCTGCTCGAGGCCTACTTTTTCGCGGTCGTGCAGGTGCTGATCTATGCCGGCGCGATCATGGTGCTGATCATCTTCGTCATCATGCTGCTCAATCTGCAGCCCGAAGCCAAGGGGGGCCCCGGTCTGGTGCCCGTGTTCTTCGCTTTCGTCCTCGGCCTCGCCCTGGTGCTGCTGCTGACGCGGGCGGGGATCTCCTTCGCGCCGGAACCGGCGATGGGGGCGGTGGCCTCCGACTTCGGTACGGCAGCCGGCATGGGGCGAGAGATCTTCGGCACTTATTTCTACCCCTTCGAGCTGGTTTCGTTGGCGTTGCTCTCCGCGATGGCGGGAGCGATCCTGCTGGCCAAGCGGCATCTGGAGGACTGAGTGATGACCGACGCTCCCAGCGCTGCGCTACTGCTCTCGTCCCTGCTCTTCGCCGTCGGGGCCTTTGGTGTTCTCACTCGCCGGGGTGCGATCACGATTCTGATGTGTATCGAGATCATGCTCAATTCGGCCAACCTCGCGCTGATCTCCGTCAGCCGAGCTCTGCCGGGCAATGGCGGCAGTGGTCTGGTCGATGGCCAGGTAATGGCGCTCTTCGTTCTTGCGATCGCCGCCGCCGAGGCGGCAGTGGGCCTGGCGATCGTCATCGCATTGTTCAGGCTCAAGGGTTCCACTGATATCGACCTCGCCCGACTGCTGAAGTGGTGAGCGCCGACCCGGGGAGATACAGGCGATGCTTCCTTACCTGATTCTGATTCCCCTTGCGCCACTGGCGGGCTTCCTGCTGGTGGGCTTGCTCGGTTCGTGGGGACTACTCGAGGACAAGTGGGCCCACCGTATCGCGGTGACCTTCTCGGCATTGAGCTTCGTCTTCACCCTCGCCGTGTTGACCGACTTCACCGGCGGGCTGGAGAAGTACGCCGGTGGAGCCGACACTTCCTACGAAGTGGTCGTCGGCAGCGAGCACGAGGCGGCGCGCTTCGAGGTAACGTACTGGGAATGGCTCCCGTTGGGCAAGGCCAACCTGCGCGGCTGGGGACCGGAGCATCGCCTGACGGCGAATCTGAGTTTCGGCTGGACCTTCGCCGTCGATGCCCTGACGCTGGTGATGCTCTTGGTGGTCAGCGGCATCGGTACCTTGATTCACGTCTACTCGATCGGCTACATGGCCGGCGAACGCGGCTATTACCGCTTTTTCTGCTACCTGAATCTCTTCATGGCAATGATGCTGACCCTGATCCTGGGCGCCAACATCCTGGTGATGTTCGTCGGCTGGGAAGGTGTGGGGCTGTGTTCGTATCTACTGATCGGCTTCTACTACGATCAGGTTTTCGACAAGGAAAGTGGACTGACCTGCGCCGATGCCGGACGCAAGGCGTTTATCACCAATCGCATCGGTGACTTCGGATTCCTGCTCGGTGCGCTGTTGCTGATCGTCACCTTCGGCACCCTCGACTTTTCCGAAATCTCGGCGGCGATCAACGGAGCTTCGGCCTTCTGGTACGGTTCGGCACTGCTGACCGGCATCGGTGTGCTGCTTTTCGTCGGGGCGACGGGCAAGAGCGCACAAGTTCCACTCTACGTCTGGCTGCCTGACGCCATGGCCGGCCCGACTCCCGTCTCGGCGTTGATTCACGCGGCGACGATGGTCACCGCCGGGGTTTACATGCTGGCCCGCATGTCGGCCCTCTACTGGCACGCTCCTGGCGCGATGTTCGTCGTGGCGGTCGTCGGCTGCCTGACCGCAGTGTTTGCCGCGACGATGGGCATGGCGCAGTACGACATCAAGAAAGTGCTGGCCTATTCGACGGTTTCCCAACTGGGTTACATGTTTCTCGGCGCTGGTGTCGGCGCTTTCGTGGCGGCGGTTTTCCACCTGGTGACTCATGCCTTCTTCAAGGCCTGCCTCTTCCTCGGTTCGGGATCGGTCATCGCTCGCTGCGGCCACAGCAACGACATGCGGCTCTACGGCGGCCTGAAGAAGTGGATGCCGGTGACCTATCTGACCTTCCTGGTCGCGACCCTGGCGATCACCGGCTTCCCGCTGCTGTCTGGCTTCATGTCGAAGGACGAGATCCTTGCGCGCTCGCTCTTCTCCTACCGGGGCTCGTTCTGGCTGTGGCTGATGGGCACTCTCGGTGCGGTGATGACTTCGTTCTACATGTTCCGGGCGGTATGGATGACCTTCCACGGCGAGAATCGCTCGCCCGATCACGTGCGAGAGCAGTTGAAGGAATCTCCACGGGTGATGACAGGCGTGCTGGTGGTGCTGGCCATCGGTGCGGTGCTGGTCGGCTTCCTCGGTGTTCCTGGTGGCGTGAGCAATCTGCTCGGCCTCGGCGACATCAACTGGTTCGAACATCAGCTCCACCCGGTCGTTGCGGCGCGCGGTGTGGTGGCCATGGCGAGTGACGGTGGCGGGCATGGAGCCGCAGCCGAGCACGCCGCAACGGGCAATGGCGACGAGCACGGTGCGGCGGTGGAGGTCATCCGCGAGGGCATGGAGCATCCTGCGCTGAGCACCGAGTGGGGGCTGTTCGGCGTGGCGCTGCTGGTTTTCCTCGTGGGACTGGCGATGGCTTCCTGGGCCTACGGTGGCCTCGGCCAGCGGGCACAGCGACTGGGAGAGATCCTGGCCTATCCGCGTCGCGTGTTGCATCGCAAGTGGTTCGTGGACGAGGTCTATCAGCGGTTGGTGATCGGCCCCTTCTGGGCCCTGAGCCGCTTGTTTGATGGTAGCGACCGCCGCGTGGTCGATGGCGCGGTGAATCTCAGCGCAGCGGCATCCGAGCTTTCCGGGCAGGTGATCAAGCTCTTCCAGACCGGCATCGTGCGGCACTACGCACTGTGGTTGCTGTCGGGAACGGTGATGGTCATCTGGCTGATGACGAGATAGGGGATCGAGGCGATGGCTGGAACGGAACTGATGCTGGATCTCAGGGCCATGATGCCGACCCTCTTTCCGGCGGTCTACGGTCTGCTGTTGCTGATCGGAGTGCCCCTGCTACGGCGCGATGACCAGCGCTGGCTGTGGTACATCGCCGTGGGCGGTATGCTGGTCAGTACGTTGGTTCCGATCAGCCTGCTCTACACGGGAACGGCCAGTCAGGGCGGCATGGAGATGCTGCGTTGCGATCCGATGGCCCTCTGGCTCGATGTCATGTTTGCGTTGGCCGGCCTGATGGCGCTGCTCGTCATGCCGACCTATCTGCGGCGTGTCGATGCCTATCGGGGAGAGGTCTTCCCGCTGATGTTCTTCGCTGTCACCGGTATGAGCATCATGGTCGCTACCGAGAACCTGGTGCTGATCTTCATCGGTCTCGAGGTGCTGTCGATCGCGCTCTACGTGATTACCGGCATGGTGCGCGAACAGCAGCGTTCGGTAGAGGCGGCGCTGAAATATTTCCTGCTCGGCGCCTTCTCGACGGCGCTGTTCGTCTACGGTATCGCCCTGGTCTACGGGGCGACGGCCCGCTTCGACCTGGTTGGGATCGGCAGTGCTGTGATCAGCGGCGAGGTCTTCGGCATGCCGATGCTGCTCGCCGGGCTGGCCCTGATCATCGTCGCCTTCGCTTTCAAGATCGGCGCGGTGCCGTTCCATTTCTGGGTTCCGGATGTCTACCAGGGTGCCCCCACGCCGGTGACCGCCTTCATGGCCGCAGGAACCAAGGCGGCGGCCTTCGGCGTTCTGCTGCGCGTTCTGCATGCCGGCTTCAGCGGCAGCGCGGATGTCTCCTCGCGCTGGGTACTGACGCTCTCGGTGCTGGCGGTGGCCACGATGTTGATCGGCAACCTGCTGGCACTGGTGCAGGATCGCCTCAAGCGGATGTTGGCCTACTCTTCGGTGGCCCATGCCGGTTACCTGATGCTCGGCCTGATCGCTCCGATCGACGTCGGAGCGGCCAACGTGCTGTTCTACCTGCTGGTCTATACCTTCATGACCGTCGGGGCGTTCGTGGTCATCTCGTTGTTCGAAGAAGACGAGGAGGACGCCGACCACCTCTCGCATTTTTCGGGCCTGTTTCAGCGCCGTCCGTTGCTCGCCATCGCGATGGGCATCTTCATGCTCTCGCTGACGGGCATCCCGCCCCTCGGGGGCTTCGTCGGCAAGTACACCATTTTTCTTGCCGCGGTGCGCTCCGGTCACGTGGGCCTGGCGGTGGTGATGGGAGTCGCGGCGGTGATCGGCGCGGCATACTATCTGAAAGTGATCGTCGCGATGTTCTTCCGCGCTCCCGAGCGCTCGGTTATCGATAACCTCGAGGTGCCGCTGCCGGCCGCCGTGGCGGTGGCGCTGGCCGTGGCAGGCACCGTCATCCTCGGCGTGGCACCGTCGCTGGTCCTGGGGCCTCTGTCCCAGGTTCACGCCGGGATCGCCCTGCTGCCGTGAGTCTTGCCGATCGTATCGACCCGCGGTGGGTCCTCGTCGACCTGCAGGCCGGCGATGCGGAAGAGGTCTTCACGGCGGTCACCGAAACCCTCGCCAGGACCGGCTTTCTCGAGCAGGCCGAGCGCGCTCGTGCCAAGCTGCTCGACCGCGAGCGCATCATGAGCACGGCGATCGCGCCCGGGGTCGCCGTGCCGCATGCGCGCTGCGAGGACTCGGGTCGGGTCGGGCTGGCGGTGGTGCGCCTGGCGGGGGAAGGCATCGACTTCGGCGCCAAGGATGGTCAGCCGGTGCGGCTTTTCTTCGTTCTTCTCGGTCCTCCGGAGGCGACGGCCGAGCATGTCCAGGTGCTTGGGCAGATCGCTCGCCTGATCCAGAATCGGCAGGCGATTGCCCGTTTGCTCGATGCCTCCTCCGCCGAGGAGATCCTTGATGTCCTGCGCGAAGACTGATGTCCGGGTCTTCGGCCTGCTGATCGTTTCTCTCATCGTTGCGGATGGTTTCGGGCAGCAGTTGCCGGCCTTCGGCTGCGCGAGCCTGGAGCTGAGCCGGGCGGAGATCGCGGTCGACGTCGAGGTGGGTGGGCAGGCCGCGATCGAGGCGCGCGAGCTGGGCGGCCAGGCGGCGGATTCGGCGGAGCTGCTGACCCTCGATGCCACCGGGAGCTGCCTGCGCATCAGTCGTTCGACCCTGGCGCGTCCGAACTCGAAGCTCATCGTTCACCTCCGGCTCTCGGACGAGCAGCAACTGCGGGTCGAAGGCGAAGAGCTGCGCCTCCGGGTCGCGGCTCCCCAGCCATCGAATGGGGCCAAGGAACGGCTGCTTTCTCGGTGGACGCTGGCTGTCGAGGCGCGCGCATCGAATCTCGAGCTGAGGGGCGCGATGAAGGCGCGAGTGACCCTGGCTGACTCGGTGCTCGAGGTCACTGGCCTGTCCGGGCCGTTGACGGTCTCCGCGCGGCGAAGCGAGCTGGGTGTCGCGGACCAGCAGGGAGCGCTCGAGGTTCAGCTCGTCGAAGGCGGCGCAGTCATCGAGCGCGGTCGTGGTTCGAGCCGGATCAGCGTTCGGCGCGGCCGACTCGCCGTGACCGGGCGTCGGGGAGGACTGACACTCAGCGCCTGGCAGGGCAGTACCGTGATCGCCGAGCAACGGACCGAACGCAACGCCGGCCAGGTCCGCGCCACAGTCGACGAGGGGCAGATCGACGTGCGGAAAACGGAGTTGCCGCTCGAGCTGAAGCTGAAGAGGGGCGCTCGCGCGGAACTCGCGGACCTGGCGGCTCCGCTGCGTCTTCGCGCTGGAGGAGGATCCCGGATCGTCGCCCGGCGGATCGGCGAGGCCACGCTGAATCTCCACGACGGGGACTTCGAGGTCGAGCACAGCGGTCGTCTGGCGATCAAGGCCACCGATTCGACCGTTCGCGGCCGACGGGTCAATGGTCTCGACGCCAGGCTCGCTTCGACCCGAATGGAGATCAAGATCGAGCCCCATCCCTTCGAAGAGGGGCCCCAGGGCAACGCCACGATCGTCACCTATCCCCAGCTCAAGCTCGAGAACCGAAGCGTGGCCCTGCTCGAGGTGCCCCGGCCCTGCGAACTGAGGATCGCTCCCGAAGTGGAGATTTCCGACGAGCAGGTCGATTCGGGACCCTGCCTGAACAAGCGGGAAAAGGTTCCACCAGGCGGGCGCCGGGCAGTCGCCTATCGCTCGGATGGCAAGCCCTTCAATGGCGACGTGCTTCGGATCCTGGCCACCCTCGATGCCAGCTCGACGCTGCAACTGAGGTGAGTGGGGGAGGCGGGGCGCTTCCCGTCACTCGTCTTCGGCGCGCATTTCACGAATCTGCGCCCGCTGTTGGGCGAATGTATAGCGAATAATGGCCTGCCGATCCTCGTCATGGAAGGCATCGAAGGCCACGCCGAGGTGGTAGCGACCGACCGGGAGTTGATCGCCGTCGGGACGCACCAGGGTGACGATGTGGCCGAGCACGCGCACCACCGCGGTCGGCTCGCCCAGCAAGGTGAACTCCACTTCCACCGGCGTACCCTCGTCGAGCTTGCGCGGCAGCCGCAGTCCCGCCCCGGAGCCGGAAAGGGTGACGGTTTCGCCTTCGATCCATTCGGGACCATCATCCAGGCTGACGCCCAGGTGGTCGGCGATCTTCTCGATGCCACGCTCGAGGCAGTCGAGACGCTCCATCAGGCTGTAGAGCGCCAGTTGTTCCCAGCTACTCGACCCTTGCCGCGCCGGGTGGGAGACGGAGAGCTTTTGCACGTAGGTCGGTTCCATGTCCAGCCGTTCGGCGACTTCGGTGGCCTGCTGGTGGTCGAGAACCTGTAGACGAACGGGGATGCGGACATCCACGCGGGCGAAGGATCGCGAAGTGGTGCTCAGGGTCATGGCCTGCTCTCCTGGCTGCTGGGCTTTCGAGTCGGTTGAGCTTCGAGGGTTGGGTCCAGGTGCCGGCGCCCCTGACCCCGGTGGACCCGGTGGCCACCCCGCCTCTTGGCGGAATAGAGTGCGCGATCCGCCGCTTCGACCAGTCCACTCGCGCAGCCGCCGGAAAGCCCGAGTTCCGCCACGCCGAAGCTTCCTCGCGTCCGGAGTCGGACATCCTTTGCGCCTCCCTCGATCTGGGCGCTTGCCAGGGCATTGCGAAGTCTGCGGGCCAGCTTGACCCCTGCATCGAGGGCGGTCTCAGGCAAAAGTACGGCGAATTCATCTCCGCCGATGCGGGCCACGATGTCGGAACGCCGCAGATTCGACAACAGAACCTCCGCCACGCCCTTCAGCAGAGCGTCCCCGGCAGGATGGCCGAAGCGATCATTGACCGGCTTGAACTCGTCGAGATCGATCATGATCAGGGTCAGAGGCCGCCCGCTACGCTGGGCCCCCTGGGATTCCCGCTCGATGAAAGCCTCGAAGGCGCGGCGGTTGAACAGTCCCGTCAGCGGATCCCGCAGGGCGAGGGACAGGGCCTCGCCGTGCACATGGGCGTTGCGGGTGGGGATGCCGGCGGCTGCAGCGACTTCCCGCAGCGCGGCCCGGGCTATTTTTGTAGATTCTTCGCTATAGTGGTTGCCATCCACCACGGCGATCCAGCCGAGTACCTCTTCCTGGTCTTGAATCGGCACCGCCAGCAGCGGGGGAACGCGCCGCCGGGCGGGCCAGGGCCGAATCGGCCGCCCCGGACTGGCCATACGCCGTGGCTCGGCGGCGGGCGAAGCCAGATTGACCAGGATGGTGCGCTCCGGGATCCGGCTGCGGAGGGCCTCGATCACCGTCTCTTCGAGCTGCTCGAGAGCCAGGCAGCGGGCCAGGACCCCGAGCAATTCCCCCGAAACCGGGGCGCAGACCCCCTCGGTGGCCGAAATCCAACCCCCTGTCGAGGAATTCGCCACCGAGTGGGGAATCGAACACTTCCGCTTGCCGGATTGTGCAGCCTTGCTGGTCATCGGTCTAACTCTCGCTCCTTCAGGGCCTTCGTGGTCAAAGTTGGTTCTCCGTGGTCCGATCGGCAAGGAAAACGCGGAAACGGGTTCTAAAGTCCCAGCAGAAACGGTCGAGGAGAAGAGCGAACACGGCCGGGCGCCAACCTGGCAGAGGTTTTCTGGAACCCGCTCGCCGTGCAACGGAGGTTAGAGAAATGGCTGCGTTTTCGGTAGTGACCAACATCGGAGCACTCAAGGCTCACAATCAGTTGGTGTCCACGGAGCGGAACCTGAACACCACGCTGAACCGGCTCTCCTCGGGCCTGCGGATCAACGGCGCGGCGGACGACGCTGCGGGTCTGGCGATCGCGGAGAACCTGCGCGCCGACGTGCAGGGGCTCAACCAGGCCGTGCGCAACGCCAACGACGGCCTGAGCGTGATCAACGTCGCCGACTCGGCGCTCAACGAGATCTCGAACATGCTCCAGCGGGCCATGACACTCGCCGAGCAGGCCGCGTCGGACACTTCGGGGCAGGACAGTTCCTCGTCCAAGAGCGCGATCAACGACGAGTACAATCAGATCCTCTCGGAAATCGACCGGATCGCGAACACCGTTTCCTTCAATGGCATCGACCTGCTGGCCACCGGCGGCGCGACCATCGATGTCCAGGTGGGCCTGTCCTCCTCGAGCAACGATCGGATCACGATCACGACCAGCGCGATTTCCGCCAGCGGACTGGGACTGGCCAGTGATCAGCTCCTGACGAAGTCCGATGCGAGGGACGAGCTGGTGGCTCTGCAAAGCGCCATCGACACCGTCTCCTCCGACCGGGGTGATCTCGGTGCTTCCTACAACCGCCTGAACAACACCATCGCGGTGATCACCGTGCAGTCGGAGAATCTGATGGCTGCCGAGAGCCAGATTCGCGATGCGAACATCGCTCAGGAAGTCGTGAACATGACGAAATACCAGGTGCTGACCCAGAGCGGCCTCGCCGCCCTCGGCCAGGCGAACTCCGCTTCCCAGAACGTGCTGAGCCTGCTGCAGTAGTAGCCGGGAGCAAAAAAAGTCTCGGGAAATGAGCCGCCCAAGGCCGTTCGACAACCTCCGGATGACGCCGCTCGGGATCGACCGAATCCCGGGCGGCGGCATCACCCCGTCTGATCGCCCCGTTCGGGGCTAAAGATCCCTTTTCCCCCTCCGAAAAGTTCTCTCGAATGGCACCGCGCACCCGCCGCTGAGGAGCCCCGGGAGCCCGCCTGGCCAGGCACGGTGGTTGCGCAAGCCAAGGGAAACAAGGGAAGGAACTTTCGACAAGAGCCGGCAACGGCACAGCAATCGGCAGCGGGAGCTGCCCGGACGGCATGGACGCCGCCCGCTCATTCAAGGAGGAAGCAACAATGGGTGCATTCTCAGTCGTCTCGAACATCGGCGCTCTCAACGCAATGAACCAGCTCGGCAAGACCCAGGTCGGCATGAGCCGTACGCTCGAGCGTCTGTCTTCCGGTCTGCGGATCAACGGCGCGAAGGACGACGCCGCGGGTCTGGCCATTGCCGACGCCCTGCGTGCTGACGTCGCCGCTCTCAATCAGGGCGTCCGGAACGCCAACGACGGCATTGGCGTGATCAACGTTGCCGACTCTGCCCTCGGCGAAATCTCGAACCTGCTCCAGCGTGCCGTCACGCTGGCCTCCCAGGCGGCGTCCGAGACCTCCGGCGCCGACAACAGCACGTCCAAGGGCGAGCTGAACGACGAGTACACGGCGATCCTCAACGAGATCGACCGAATCGCCGCCACCGTCGAGTTCAACGGTGTCAATCTGTTGACCAGCGGCGGTGCCACCGTCGATGTCCAGATCGGCATGAGCAACTCCGCCAACGACAGCCTGCGCATCACCACCACCGCGGTTTCGGCCAGCGGTCTGGGCCTGGATACCGGCGGTAGCGTGCTCAACGTCGCCTCCGACGCCCAGGACGAACTGGTGGCCCTCCAGAGCGCCATCGACACCATCGCGAGCAACCGTGGTGATCTCGGCGCCGTCTACAACCGCCTGAACAACGCCATCGCCGTGATCACGGTGCAGGCGGAGAACCTCAACGCCGCCGAGTCCCAGATTCGTGACGCGGACATCGCCAAGGAGGTGGTCAACCTGACCAAGTTCCAGGTGCTCAACCAGACGGGGATCTCGGCCCTGGCTCAGGCCAACATCTCGAGCCAGAGCGTGCTCTCCCTGCTCGGGTAACGGGGAAGTCCTTGACGGAGCGGAGCATCGGGCTCCGCTCCGCTCGAGGGCCTCGGCTTGAGGAGGCCAAGAGATGACCAGCGAGCTTTTGGATGCGGTCCCTCCTGTCACCTCCGTGTCACCCCTGCGCCCTGAGGAGAAGGTCGGGACTCGAACGAAAGACGTAAGTCACAGAGAGTCAGAAGCTCCCGCCACCGCTCCAGCGGGCCAGCCCGTCGGACAGAGACAGGAACCGGTACCACGGAAGGAAGGAGCGGGTCCTCCAGAGGACCAGCCCTCCATGCAGGATGTGGCGGAGGCCATCGGAAAGCGACTTGCGGAGGTCCAGGAACGTGGATACCTCCGTGAGCTGCGTTTCGATTATGAACATGTAGGGGATGGGGTGTTCCAGCTCAAGGTTCTCGACGCGAGGACCGATAAGGTTCTACGGACGATCCCTAGTGAGGAGCAGATCGAGTTTGCCAAGAAGCTCGAACGTTTCCTCGGCTTGCTGGTTGACGAGCAGGCCTGATCGTACGGACTCGGGCTCGCCGGCCCGTGGAACAACGAGGAGGAACGCCATATGGCCCTCGGCTCGATTCAGTTCGGACAGGGGTTCGCTTCCGGCATGGACTACAGGGCGATCATCGACGCCGTCCTGCAGGCCGGCCGGGTGCCGATCAACACCATCCAGGGAAGGATCGATACTTTCGAGAAGGCCAAGGCGTCCTTCGGGACGTTTTCCGGTCTCCTCGACGACTTCGTCTCCAAGCTCGAAGGCCTCGACGACAGTGCCAAGGTCGCTGGCCGGGCGGCAAGCCTTTCCTCCACGGATTCCCTGACGGCCACCGCGACTTCCAAGGCTGCGGCCGGCACCTACGAGATCAACGTCACCCAGATCGCCCAGGCCCATCGTGTCCGCTCCGATGGTCTGAGTGATCGCTACTCGCCTCTGGTCAGTGATGGGACGATCACGATCCAGGCCGGCGGCTACAACCAGATCACCGTCAACGTCAGCGCGGCCAACGGCAACAACTCCCTCCAGGCCGTGGCAGACGAGATCAACAATGCCGACGAAGGCGTGATCGCCACGATCGTCAACGACGGGACCGATGACATTCTCATCGTCCGTTCCGAGAAGACGGGCGCCGCCAAGGGCATGACCATCAGCGACACGACGAATCTGAACCTCGATGCCTCGGGCAACGTTCTGCAAGCGGCGCAGGACGCGCAGCTCGACGTCGATGGCGTTTCGATCACCTCGGCCAGCAACTCGGTGACCGGGGCGATCCAGGGTGTGACGCTGTCGCTGACCGGCGCGACGACTTCCACGGTGACGTTGAACGTCACCGAGGATACCGAGACCGCCAAGCAATCCCTCCAGGACTTCGTCGATGCCTACAACGAGGTCAACGACTACTTCGATCAGCAGTTCGGCACCGCCGAGTTCCGCGCGGCTTCTGCCGTGGCGGGGTCGCTGACCGTCCGTCAAGTGCAGCTCGACCTTCAGGCGATCGTCACCGACAAGGTCACTGGAATCCCCAGTGGAAAACTCTCGACCCTCTCCGAGCTGGGCATTTCCTTTGCCGACGACGGAACCGGCCGGATCGAGTTCGAAAGTTCGAAGTTCGATGCCCTGGTCGATGCGGGACGATTCGACGAGGTGGCAGCGGTGCTGATGTCCACTGGATCGACGACCGACAGCTCGGTGGTTTTCGACAGCTCCAGCAGCAGGACCGTTGCCGGAACCTATGCGATCACGGTCTCCCAGGCCGCAGAGAGAGCCGACGTGGCCGGATCGACGGCGATCGCCGCCGGCGGCATCACGCAGAACGAGAATCTTTCGGTCGAACTCAACAGCAGCACCCTGAGCGTTGCTCTGACCGCCGGTGACACGATCACCGACATCGTCTCCAAGCTCAACAGCGCCTTCGATCTCAACGGGATGCAGGCCACGGCCTACGACTCTTCGGGAGTGCTCCATATCCGGGCCGACAACTACGGCGACGACTACACCGTGCGCGTGACCAGCGACGTGGCGGACCTCGGCGACGGCAACAGTACCGGTATCGGAACGACCCAGTTGACCGACACCGGCATCGACGTGGCCGGTACGATCGGTGGGCAGGCGGCCCAGGGAATCGGCCAGCAGTTGATCGGTGCTGATGGGACCGACATGGATGGTCTGATCGTCTCGGTCTACGCCACGGCGGCTTCGATCACGGCCAAGGGGGGAGACTTCGGGACGGTGGGCGTCAGCGCCGGCATCTTCGAAGCCTTCAAGGACAAGGTCGATGGCCTGACGGACCCCTACGAGGGCGTGATCAAGACGATTCAGGACAGCTATGACGATTCGATCGAGGTCGCCCAGCAGCGGATCGATTCGATCGAAGCGGCACTGACCCGCAAGGAAGAGCTGATGGTTCGGCAGTTCTCGGCTGCCGAGCAGGCCATCGCCCAGCTCCAGCAGCTCCAGCAGTCCCTCGGCAGCGTAGCGAAATAGGCCGCCCAAGGCCTCTCGTACAGTGGGAAATCATCGATGAATCAGGTGTTGCTCACCCAGAAGGCACGGCACGCGTACCAGGCCACCCAGATCGAAGCCGACGACCCACTGGGTCTGGTGGTTCGTCTCTACGACGGCATGATCGGGTTTCTCAACCGCGGAGCGGACGCCCTGGCGGGAGGGGATCACAGCCGAGCGGCGGAACCCATTCGCCGGGCTACCGACATCGTCGGAGAGCTGCAAGCCGTGCTCAACCTCGATGCCGGAGGGGAGGTTGCCTTCAACCTCGATCGGATCTACTCCTACTGCAGGAGGCAGATCATGCAGGCCCATCTCGATTCCGACCCCGGAGCATTGCGCGAAGTCGCCGAATTGCTCCTGCCGCTGCGGGATGCCTGGGCCGAGGCCCGCGAAAAGCAGGCTTCCGAGGCGCTGGCCACCGCCCCATGAATCCGGACCCGGGCGTCGAAGCGCTCGCGCAGCGCTTGCTGGAGATGGTCGCCGCCGAGCAGCGGCTGATTGCCGAGGGGCGTCTCGAGGAGGTCCCCGCGGCCCTCGAGCAGCGGCAGAGAGTGATGCGGCAGATCCCGACCGACCAGGCGCCTCCTCCCGCGGTTCGGGAGATGCTCGACAAGGTGCGGGAGGAAGGGGACCGGACCTTGACCCTGCTCTGCGCCCTGCGGGACGAGCTGGCCTCCCATCTCGACGAGGGAAAGCGCCGGAAGCGGGCAATCTCCGGCTACGCTCGTGCTACCGGCGGCTAATTCGGCTCTTCGGCTGCAGGCGCCCGGCTCGCGCGGGCTCGCCATCATTCCGGTCAGGTCCTGCGGGGGGTTCAGGACTCGCCGTGCTGATCGCTGACCATGCTCCAATCACGAAAGACGTGCCGGAAGCGCGACATCATGCTGTCGTCCGCCGCGCTCAGGCGCCATCGAGAGGCGTCGATCGCCCGAATCACGATTTCGCAATCACCGTCCCGCTGTTCGACTTCGTCCTTCCGCGGCAGGCAATCGACGTCACGGCAGCCCACGATCACCGCATCCATGATCTGAAACACCGAGCGCGAGAATTCCTCGAGTTCGTCCCAGTTGAGCAGAACGCCATGGGGTGAGCGGCTGACCTCTTCACCCAACTCGCGCATCGTCCGGCCCAGGCGATGTGGGTTACCCACTGCATAGAGGTTGAGGATCGCCCATTTCAGGCTACGACCTTGCTCTTCGACCAGCGGCAGGATGTCGCCAAGCTCGACCGCTGGAAGCCCCTCGTCATTGCGGTCCTTGATCTCGATCGTTGTGCCAGGCATGAAGCTCGTTCCTCCGCACCGGGACGCGGGTCCAGACCCGTGTCCTCTCCCAGCCCCACGCTACGGCGCGAAGGATACTCCGCTTTTCGAGGGATGGAAGCCCGCCGGCGGGCAAAAGAGCCTCGTCGAAATCTTGCGGATCAAACCGAATCAAAAAAGTTTGCCGGCAGGAGACCGCCTCACTACATCAACACTTCGTCCTGGGCGATCCGCTTGAGCTTCTCGACGAAGGTGGTCCGCTTGAGCGCCAGCAACTGGGCGGCGCGGGCCTTGTTGCCGCCGGTCAGCTCGAGGCTCTGGAGGATCAGGTTCTTCTCGACCTCTGAGACCACGCTGCGGAAGTCGAGGCCCTCCTCGGTGACCTGGAAGGGCGTGACCATTGCCGGTGCCGCGTCGCAGATTTCGATCGGCAGATCGGAATCCTCGAT
This sequence comes from Acidobacteriota bacterium, assembly GCA_027001345.1. Taxonomy (GTDB): domain Bacteria; phylum Acidobacteriota; class Polarisedimenticolia; order J045; family J045; genus JALTMS01. The sequence goes on from JALTMS010000290.1 coordinate 15,827, forward strand.
CACGGTCCTTCCTGCCGACATCACCGTGGCGAATTCGATGGCGTTCTCCAGCTCGCGCACGTTGCCCGGCCATTCGTGGCGCGTCAGGGCGCGCATCGCCTCCTGGGAGATCTCCTTGGCCGGAAGCTGGTTCCGACTGGCGTACTTGGCGGTGAAATGGGCGGCCAGCAGGGGAACATCGCTGCGCCGCTCCCGAAGCGGTGGGACATAGATCGGGATCACGCACAGGCGGAAGTAGAGGTCTTCGCGGAACTCGCCTCTCTCGACCTTGGCCTTGAGGTCCTCGTTGGACGCGGCGACGACCCGCACATCGACGGGGATCGATTTGGTGCCGCCGACCCGCTGCACCTGCCGCGTCTGGAGTACCCGCAGCAGCTTGACCTGAAGATCGGGCTTCATCGTGCCGATTTCGTCGAGGAAGAGGGTGCCTCCATCGGCCATCTCGAAACGTCCGGGCTTGTCTCGTTCGGCGCCGGTGAACGCTCCCTTCACGTGCCCGAAGAGTTCGGATTCGATCAGGTTGTCGGGGATCGCTCCGCAGTGCACGGGGATCAGCTTGCCATTCTTCCGCAGGGGGTGGCGATAGTGCAGCGCCTGGACGATCAGTTCCTTGCCCACACCACTCTCGCCGGAGATCAGCACCGTGGAATCCACCTGGCAGACCTTCTCCAGCAGGCGGAAGACCCGTTGCATGGCGGGCGACTTGCCGATGATCCGGTCGAAGCTGGTGAGCTGATTGATGCGGGTCCGCAGCCGGGAGTTCTCTTCCTGCAGCTTGCGGTGAGCCACGGCTCGCTCGAGGGCCAGCTTGAGCTGGGCCATGGCGAAGGGTTTGGGCAAGTAGTCGGAAGCTCCGTAGCGCATCGCTTCGACGGCCGAGTGGATCGTGGCGAAGCCGGTCATCACGATCACCACCAGACCTGGGAAGTGTTCGCGGGCCTGGCGCAGCAGCTCCTGACCGCTCATTTCGGGCAGCTTCAGGTCGGTGATCAGCACGTCGGCTGGTTGCTGGGAGAGCATCTCCCAGGCCCGCTCGCCGCAAGAGGCACTGCGAACCCGGTGACCGAGCTGGGAGAGGAATTCGACGATCATGGGGAGTAGCGACCGATCGTCTTCAGCAACGATGATGTCGAGTGGTTCGGAGCTGGTCGCTACCTCGCTTGGCTTGGTCACAGGAGTCCCCACGATTGTCCTATCCCTTCCGGCAGATCTTCGGCCCGATGCTCATGGCGGCGCTCTCACTCCCCTGTTCAAGCTCTATACATAGTTCGGCGGCGCCGGGTGTCAAGACTTCGACCATCTATCCTGCAAGGCCCTCCGCCGATCGTCAGCCCCGCTGGCCCGAGCCTGCGTCGCCGCGCCTGGCATCAGGATCGCAAGCGCTTTTTTCACAGTCTGTTGCGGCTGTCGTGACGCCGCCCCGCCCGAGTCGGCACGCACTTTGCTTCAGGGACGAAAAGACGACGGCTCGTGGGAAAAAAACACCCACCACGGAAGCGAGCTGCAAGGACGAAGATGAGAGCAGCAACGAAAGCGGCGCTCGGGAGCCTGCTGTTGCTTCCCCTGTTGCTGGCGCCCGCGCCCCCGAAACCCCGCGCTCCCGGCGCGGAAGAGCAGGCTGAGGTTCCCACCGACGGCCAGATTCTCGACCTGCGCCGGCAGCTCGACGAGGCCGAGAGTCGGCCCCAGTGGGAGATGATCGCCCGGCGACTGCTCGTCGCTCTCGATCGCCGGGGCCTCGGACGTCAGGCGGAAGCCCTGTGGCTGGTCGGTCACCTACTCGAGACGGTGCCCGATGATCCGGTGCTGCTCTGGAGGCGGGGGGATGCGGCGCGCCGCAGAGAAGATGCGGCCGGCGCGATCGACGACTTCGAACACCTGGTGCGCGTCGCGCCGCGTCATCCTCTCGGTGTGCGGGCGCGACGGGCTCTGCCCGCGCTCTACCTGGCTGCGGGACGCCATGCCGATGCGGCACGAGCCGACGAGGAACTGCTGGCCGAGGGACTTGCTGATCCCGTGGCGGTGCTGGGCAGACTGGCGCGGACCTACGCCCTGATGGGAGATACCGCCCGGGTGCGATCCTGTCTCGAACGCCTCGAAAAACGCGCACCGGACCGTGTGCGGCTCGATCCCGAGATCATGTGGCTCTATGCGGAGTCCGTCGCCCGCCTCGGAGAGTCCGAGCGGACGGCCGAGGTGATGCTGCATTTCG
>JALTMS010000291.1 GCA_027001345.1 Acidobacteriota bacterium
CCCCTCCGGCGAGAATCAGACCGGCGTAGACCCCGTAGATGCCGGGCTGGCCCCAGGAGCGGGCCAGGCCCGCCAGCAGCCAGGCAGCGGGACCAGCGAGCAGCGCGTAGCGGACGATGGCCATCACGAGGCCGGGTTTGCCCCGTTGCATGCCTTCGAAAACCGGGCGGCAGAGCAGGAAGGGGATGCCCACCAGACAGGCCACGGGAACCAGGCGCAGACCCACGACGCTGAAACGAGTGGTGGCCACCGACTCGGCGAGGGCCCCGGCCAGCGGACGGGCGGCGAGCAGCATCACCGGTGCCACCAGCAACACCGTGTAGCCCAGGGCCGCGAGTGTCGCCTGCCGGAGCCCGCGGCGGACTCCTGCCACGTCCCCTTCACCGAAGCGGCGGGCCGAAAAGGGGAGCATCGCCACACCGATGGCGATCACCGGATTGAGCACGAAGATCGCCACCCGGTAGTAGATCGAGTAGGCCGCAATGGCCGCGGTGGAATCATCCACGCCGGCGAGGATGCGGTTGACGATCGCGGTTTCCATGCCCATCAGCCCGAAGCCCAGGGCCGCGGGGACCGCCAGCGCGAGCAGCGCCCGGGCGGGGGCCGGATCGAGGCCGGCGACACAGCGGCCCTCCCAGGCCGCGCGCCGACGACGCTCGTGTTCGGCAGCCTTCAACGCCGCATAGGCCAGGCCGGCGAAACGGCCGATCACCGTCGACAGGGCGATGCCCAGAATGCCCCAGTGGAAGACGAAGACGAAGACCGTGTTGAGGGCCAGGTTGAGCAGGTTGGAGTAGATGCCGGCCCACATGGTGGTGCGGGTGTCGTGGTGTGCCTTGACCAGCGAGTCGGGAATGATCGACCAGAACGACGAGAAGGCCGAGCCACCGATCAACACCGTACCGTAGAGCTGAAAGGCGCGGGCGACCTCGGGCTCGAGCCCCATCCGCGGCGCCCGGTACCAGATCAACGCTCCGACGGAAAGGAACAGGGGAACCAGGGCCCAGACGAAGCGGCGCGCGAGACGCAAGTACTGCTCGAGCTTGTCCTGCTCGCGGGTGCCCATCGCCCGGGACAGGCAGGAGGTCAATCCGGTCGAAAGGCCGACCCACAGGGCGATCATCAGGAACTCGGCCGGAATCGCCAGCCCCACGGCGGCGACGGCGGCATCGCCGATGGTCGCCGCGTAAGCCGTGTCGACGAAGGTGAACGCCGCCCGCATGGTGAAACTCACCATCAGCGGCGCCGCCATCGCGAGGATCGACGAGCGTCCGTCCTGCACTGCGCCGAGCACGCTCAGGGATTCTCGCCGGGATCCGGCGGCGCGAAGAAGGGACCGGCAAAGACGTTCTCGCTCAGTGGCCGGCCGCCGATCAGATGCTGCTGGATGATCTTCTCGGCGAGCTGTTCGTCGACACTGTGGTACCACACCCCTTCGGGGTAGACCACGGCGATCGGACCGCGTTCGCAAACCCTCAGACAGTCCACCTTGGTACGCAGCACACGGCCGCACCCCGGGGGCTCGTCGGGCACCGACGGCAGATCCTTACCCCGCCAGGCAGGAGGCGCCGAGCACAGACCGAGTTCCTTGAGCCGGGTCTTGATGTACTTCCAAACGCGCCGACCGTCTGCCGCCGAGCAGCACTTGGCGGTGCGCGGCTCGGCGCAGATCAGCAGGTGTCGAGTCCCGCCGCCGATGGACAGGGCACGGGCGATGGCGGCCAGACGTGTTTCTTGGCAATCACTGTCGGTCATGTCGCTTCCTTGCCGGAGACCAGGCCGGCGAGAGTTCCGAGCTTTTCGAGCCGTGCGGCCAGACCGGTCACCGGAAGATTGCTCACGTAGTAACGGGTGATCCCCACACTCGCCAGGGCACGCAGCGTGCGCGCCGCCACCTCGTCGGGCCGGCTGCCCGCGGCGAACTCTTCGACGAGAGCCGTGCGGGGCACGGGGATGAAGTCCTCGAGCAATTCCAGGGTGCGCCGGCGCGCGGAACGATAGTAGAACACACCAGCGATCAGCGGCACTTCGAGCCGCTGCCGGGCCATCGCCTCGAGGAAAGCCTCCACTGGAGCCAGGTCATGGTGGGAGACCACCTGGGTCAGAACGAAGGAGAGATTCTCGGCGTGCTCGGCCAGATAGCCGGCCTGACGGTCGGGATCCCGATAAGGGTTGGCCCAGCCGCCGATCTGCAACGCCGGCTGGCGCCGGGCGATCTGCTCACGCAGTTGCCAGGCGTGGGGCAGACAGCGAGGGATGCCGTCGTGACGATCGCCGCCGAGAATCACCACCCCCGGAAAGTGCTCGGCCCGCAGGCGAGTGGCGTAGTTCAGGCAGTAGTCCAGAGAATGCTTGAGCGTGAGAAAGGGGACGATGCGCTCGCGGCGCGAGTCCTCGCCCAGGTTGCGCAGCAGGTGGGAAAGGTTTTCCTCCTCACCGGTGCCGACGGCATTGTCGGTGAGGAAGACGACCGTATCCTTGCGGGCCACGCCTCGCACCGCGTGGTAAACGTCGATCCAGGCCTCCATCGCCCGCAGGCCTTCGAGATCCCGGCGTGGCGGGCGCAATTCGACACAGAGCAAGGGCCGACCGTCGCGCAGACGTGTGCGCAGGTCCAGTTGTGCGGCAGGTTCGAGAAAGTCGGGATCGATCATCGCGCGGAGGAACGATGGCGCACCGGAGCCGGACTGTCAAACTTCGACGGCCGGTGGCCGTGGGGCGCCGCATTTCTTTCATCGCAGCGCGGTGCTATGTTCCCCCCATGAGCAAAGTCGACATCAGACAGGCCCTCGAGACCCGCGTTCTGGTCCTCGACGGCGCCACCGGCACGCGGCTCGGCCGCGAGCACCTCGGTCCGGCCGACTTTGGCGGCGATCACCTCGAGGGCTGCTACGAGGCCCTCCTGTTGACCCGACCCGAGCTGATCGAAATGGTACATCGCGAGTACCTGGAGGTGGGCGCCGACATCATCGAGACCGACACCTTCGGCGGGACTCCGCTGGTGCTCGCCGAGTACGGGCTGGCCGATCGCGCACGAGAACTCAACGCCCTGGCGGCGAGTCTCGCCCGACGCGCAGCGGATGCGGCTTCCACTCCCGATCGCCCGCGCTTCGTCGCCGGCTCGATGGGCCCCACCACGCGCTCTCTTCTGCTGACCGGTGGAGCCACCTTCGACGAACTCGAGGACTCCTTCCGAATTCAGGCTCTGGGGCTGGTGGAAGGCGGTGCGGACTACCTGCTGCTCGAGACCGCCTCCGATCCGCTGAATCTCAAGGCCGCCTTCTGCGGCATCGAGCGGGCCTTCGAGGAGTTGAAGCGCGAAATCCCCGTTGCCCTGTCGGTGACCATCGAGGCGTCGGGCACGACCCTCTGTGGACAGAGCATCGAGGCCGCCTACGTCTCGTTCGAACACCGCGACCTGCTTTACTTCGGAGTCAACTGCGCGACGGGTCCCGACCTGATGGCCGACCCCCTGCGTTCGCTGGCCGCGATCGCCGAGGTGCCGATCGCATGCGTTCCCAACGCGGGGCTGCCCGACGAAGACGGCAACTACGCGCAGAGTCCGGAGATGATGGCGGCGACCCTCGGGCGCTACCTCGAACAGGGCTGGCTGAACCTGATCGGCGGATGCTGCGGGACCACCGCCGAACACGTGGCGGCCTTCGCTCACCTGGCGGCCACCGCCCGACCTCGAGCGCCGCAGCGGCAGCGCTGGCCACGGGTGGCCGGCATCGACTATCTCTCCCTCGAAGAAGACCGCCGCCCGCTGATCGTCGGCGAACGCACCAACGTGATCGGCTCCCGCCGCTTCCGGCGGTTGATCCACAAGGAAGACTTCGACGCGGCGGCGGAGGTCGGCCGCACTCAGGTCGCCTCGGGCGCCCACGTGCTGGACGTCTGCCTGGCCGACCCCGACCGGGACGAGGCTGGCGACGTGCGCCGCCTGCTCGCCAGCCTCGTGCGACGGGTGCGGGTGCCGCTGATGATCGACACCACCGACCCGGAGGTGATCGAAATCGCCCTGCGAGCGATTCCGGGCAAGGTGATCATCAACTCGGTGAACCTGGAAGACGGCGAGCGGCGGCTGGCCCGCATCGCGCCGATGGTGCGGCGCTTCGGAGCGAGCCTGGTGGTCGGCTGCATCGACGAGGATCCCGAGCAGGGCATGGCCTTGACCGCCGAGCGCAAGCTGGCCATCGCCCGCCGGGCCCACGAGTTGCTGACCGGCAAGTACGGCCTGGCTCCCACGGACCTGATCTTCGATCCTCTCGTCTTCCCCTGCGCCAGCGGTGACGAGGCCTACACGGGCACCGCCCGGGAGACGATCGAGGGTCTACGCGCGATCAAGCAGGCCTTCCCCCACTGCCCCACCCTGCTCGGCATTTCCAACGTCTCCTTCGGGCTGCCACCGGCGGGGCGGGAGGTGCTCAACTCGGTCTTCCTCCACGAGTGCACCGAAGCGGGACTCGACCTGGCGATCGTCAACAGCGAGAAGATCGTCCGCTACGCGACGATCCCCGAAGATGAGAAAAAGCTGGCCCTGGACCTGATCTACGACCGAGTCGACGATCCCATCACACCCTTCGCCGCACTGTATCGCGACCGCAAGCCCGGTGAAGACGACGTGCGGACGCTGGATTCGGAAGCTCTCGAAAGGCGCCTGATCCGGCGCATCGTGGAGGCTCGACGGGAGGGGCTGATCAGCGACCTGGAGGCGGCGCTGTCCCGTTACGCTCCGCTGGAGATCATCAACGGCCCACTGCTCGACGGGATGGGCGAGGTCGGACGGCTCTTCGGTCGCAACGAGTTGATCGTCGCCGAGGTCCTGCAGTCGGCGGAAGTGATGAAGGCCGCCGTGGCCCATCTCGAGGGCTACATGGAAAAGGGCGACCACGCGGCCAAGGGCAAGGTGCTGCTGGCGACGGTCAAGGGTGACGTGCACGACATCGGCAAGAACCTGGTGGGTATTCTGATCGCCAACAATGGCTACCAGGTGATCGACCTGGGGATCAAGGTCGATCCGGCAACCCTCGCCGCAGCGATCACCGAACACCAGCCGCAGATCGTCGGCCTGTCCGGCTTGCTGGTCAAGTCGGCGCACCAGATGGCCGCCACCGCCGAAGACTTGCAGCAGGCCGGCATCGACGTGC
>JALTMS010000292.1 GCA_027001345.1 Acidobacteriota bacterium
CGGTGCGTGGCGATGCTGGATTCCCGGAGGACGAACTGCTCAGCTCCCTCGAAGCGCGGCGCATTGGCTACGCTTTTCGTCTGAAGACCAACGCGGTCCTTTCCCGAATGGCCGATCCCTACTTGACGCGGCCCCCGGGACGCCCCCCGAAAGAGCCACGCGTATGGTGCTACGAGCTGAACTACAAGGCCAAGTCATGGACCCGGAGTCGGCGCGTGGTCTTGGTCGTACTCGAACGTCCGGAAAAGCTGTTCCTCGATAGCTTCTTTCTCGTGACCAACTGGAGCCAGAAGCAAATCCGCGGGGCCGAGCTGCTCGAATTCTATCGTCAACGCGGCACGATGGAGAATCACCTCGGCGAGTTGAAAGGCGTGCTGGCTCCAGCCCTATCGTGTACGTCTCGCCCAAAGTCTCACATACGCGGCAAGAAGCCGAAAAACCCATCCACAGCACGCGATGCGGAGAAAGCGAATGCCGCGACCTTCCTTCTCTTCGCACTCGCTTACAACCTCGCCAACATGGTCCGCCGCCTGGTCTCGAAGGTCTGCCCACGTCCCAACGGCAACGGATGGAGTCTGAACTCGGTACGGCGGGAGCTGCTTGCAGTTGCCGGAAGGCTCGTGTCTTCCGGCCGCCGATTGACCTTGGTGCTGACCGCGACCTCCGCCGCACTCTGGTCTCGTCTCTGGCGCGCCTTACGCTCCTTGCGTCCTGTATCCGAGAACTCTGTCAACAGCTCCTGAATCACCACAACCTGGACCGTCACCCCGCGCTCCGAGCAGCGTTGGGGAATGGGGAAACTCTGTCCACGTTCCTGAGATAACCGGCTCATGAAGTGAAAATTGCCGCGCGAAGCGGCGGCGCGGCGACAAGCGGCCGACAGGCTCCGTCGGTGAATAATGTGGGTTCATGTCTAGCTTCACCTACGTCTACATCCTGACCAACCACTCTGCCAGACATCACTACACCAACGGCAGGTGGCGCTGCCTGACAGGGGGGGCTTCTTCCTCGACCGGTTCTTCTTCATGGCGGCTTCGCACCCGATTCACTCTACCCAGCGCATCGAAGAGCTACCTGCCCCACGCCGGCACAGCGCTCCGCACGGCATCCCGCGCGGAGGCGAAACCGCCCACCGGGTCGATCCTCAGCCCGGAATGGCCATCAGCGCTTCCGCTGCAACGCCGCATCTGGCGGTCGGCCAGGCCCTTGCCGGGCCTCTGGCCGGTACTCGGCCAGGTGCACCTCGGGCGTTTACCCCCTCCGTGTGCGCCAGCCGGCAGCCATCCGCCGCGTTTCGCCTGGAAGCTTCATGCACAACTGGGCCGGATGAGCCGACGCGCCTGTGCACCTTCCTGTCCTTCGTAATGCTTCGCGATTCCCGTCGACTTTCCCGGAGAAGAGAGTGTTTCGAGCCGTCACCGGCGGCCAAAGAGAAGCCGGGCCGAGCCCAGGCAACGAGTGTCCGAGCAGCCCGGAGAGGGAGCAGAAGCCAAAGACGGCGATCCGATCACCCTTTGGAGAAGATTCACCTCCGACCCGTCTCATATCGTGCTCAACGAAGCAGGAGAGTTGAACGGCGACGGTGCGCCGTCCCTGCTCCGCAATTTCGTTTCCGGCCTTCCCGTGGTTGCATGGGCGAAAAAGGTGGGGACGCAATTCGATGTGGTTGTACTTCATTCACGCCGTCACCGCACAGATCCCCGAACGCGGCCAGCATCTGACCAGGGCCTACGGCTTCTACTCCCACCGAGCGCGCGGCGCGCGAGCCCGAGCCGTCAGCCAGCCCATCGAGGAAGAGCTGGAACAAGCCCCCGAGAGCCCGCAACCCGCTTCCGCCTCGCGAGCCTCCTGGGCTCGCCTGATGAGGCGCATCCTCGAGATCGATCCGCTGCTCTGCATCCGCTGCGGCGCACCGATGAAGATCATCGCCTTCCTCACCGAGCCCGATGTCGTGCACAAGATCGTGCGCCACATCGAAAACCGTGGAGGCGATGACCCCTTCGAAGTGCGCGCGCCGCCCGCTTGATCCACCCGAGTTCCTTCGCACTCATCCCCGACCAACCTGCCAGCAGCCGTCGGCCGCCTCCGCTTGCGGCCGACGGGACCCGGTCCGCTCGACCTCGATCGCCCCCCGCCGCCGTGGCCTCCCACGAGGCGCCGGACCTGGCCAGCTCAGTAACTCGCGTTGACCGGCAAGCCTTCGACGACGAACACGTGGCCCCCAACCCGGCTCGCCGGCGTGAACTAACGGTTCCGAATCAAACACTATCGCTCCACGTTCGCGCCCCAGCACTTCACTAGCGAGTTCTCACGGATCAAACCGCCTACGCGTCGGACCTTCACGTCTTCCCTTCATTGACCATGTGCTTGCTGACCTCAGCACGCGCCTCCGGACCGATGAGAGCGTCGATCAGCAGCAGGGCCACGTCGACCGCATGGGCCGGGCCGGCACAGGAGATGAGGTGTTCATCGACGACCAGTGGCTCGTCGACGACGATGGCGCCCGCGGCGGCGAGCTGGACCCGGTTGTCGTGCCGGCTGTACGGGTAGGTGGTGGCGCGTTTACCCTCGAGAAGACCCGCCTCCGCGACCGGCAGGACGCCGACGCACATCGTGGCGATCGTCTTACCGATCGTGTCGAGCTCCCGGAGGAGGGTGTAGAGACGCCGGTCGTAGACCTCGTCATAGCCGTGGCTGCGAAAGCCGCCCGGCAGGGCGATCGCGTCGTAGTCGTCGGCGACCACATTGGTGAACGGTACGTCGGGCCGGATGACGAGGCCGAAGCGGCCGCGCACCTCGTCGTGGAACCCGGTGGTGGTCACTCGTACCCTCGGGATGTGGTCGCGATACTCGGTCCAGCCGCACACGTCGAGCACGGCGACGGCCTCGAGATCCTCGAAGCCGCTGCCGAGGAAGAGAAGAACGTTAGGCTCGTGATTCACCGACATCCGGAATCGCTCATGTCCCCAGCTCGTTGAGATGGGTCGGTCTCGTGACCCTCAGTCCTCCAGCACCCGTAACATCTCCTCGAGGTCCTCGCGGGAGATCTCCCCCCGTGCGTATCTGCGGCGTGCGATCGCGGCCGGAGTGTCGGCGCTGCCGCCGCCTGCTGTCGGCCCGCTGCCCGGCCCGTACCAACCGTCGCGGCCCGACAGCAGGCGAAAGAAGAAGGTCAGGAACACGAACATCATGATAAGGCCGATGATCGGCATGATCCAGAACCCACCCGCAAAACCGTTGAAGAACGGAGGGCACCACATGTTATTACCCCTTGCCTGCTGAGGTCGGCGCGACCTTCAGGCTCACCTTGCCTTCGCGCGCGAGACCGGTCACCAGAAACGCCACCGACTCGACGCCGAGGCTCATCCGCTCGGCCAGGACCTCGAGCGTGCCATCCTCGCCGAGCTCGCCCAGCTGCGTGAGCAGCTCCTCTCTCACCTCTGCGGCCCAATCGTCGAACAGCCCGCGAAGCTCGGGAGTGGCCCAGGTTGCCATCTCGGCCGCCTGGGCGACCGAGCTGGTCATCATCTTGCACATCTGCATGGGGTTCATTCCCTCGTCCTTCATCTGCCCCATCATCTTCTGCATCATGGCCGTGGGGTTGAACCCACCGGCTTTCTCCTGATCACTCATTTGGAACCTCGGGTTTCTTGATCGTCTTTTTCGATCGTTGCCGGTACTGCTTCGGGCGCCTGGGTGCCCGGACCGGTCATCATCTTGCACATGTCCATGCACATATTCATGCACATCTGCATGGGCATCATTCCCTCGCTGTTCATCTGCCCCATCATCTTTTGCGTCATCCCCATGGGGTTGACCCCGCCTGCCTGCTGCTGATCACTCATTTAGCGCCTCCGGTTTCTTGCTTGTCTTTTTCAATTTCTGCTGAATAGCCAAGCTTCTCGATTGCCGCCTTAATGTCATCGGCGGACACAACGGACGCATCGTAGTCGACGGTGACTCGCCCCTCCTCGTGGGAAGCGGTCACCTTTTTGACGCCATCGAGCTTTTTGATGGCGATCCTGATACCGCCTTCGCAGGCGCTGCAGGTCATCCCCTCCACCTTGAAGACGGTGGTTGTCAACTCGGCGTGAGACTCGTCTGCGTACGTCGTCAGCGCGACCAGACCGAACAAGGCGGCAACAATGGGAACAACAATCAAAGCGAGAGTGAACGGACGCTTCATAAAGGAACTCCTTTTTTTCGACCAGCTCATAAGAGGTATCCGCCGTAGTACGGGAAGGTAGTAATCGCGAGGGTGATGGCAGCGACAATCCACAGGATGACGCGCTGATGCGTCCGCCCACCCGGAACTGAACATTCCTTCCCCGATTCGCACGGCTCTGACCGATACTCCCGAAAAAAGGCTATACCGAGCAGACCGAACGTAAGAACCAGGAGGTATGGCCGGAGCGGTTCCAGCTGTGCGCCAATCGCCGCTGAGCCTACTCCGAGGACAGCGACGGCCACTGGAACGATGCAGCATAGAGAGGCCCCGAACCCGGCCAGAACGGCACCAATGATCGTCACAACATTCTTGCGGGTTTTTTCCATAAGCAATCCTCTCGTCGGCTCTATCGGCAGTTCTATTATTTGTCCTGATCCTGGCCGCTGTGGGCTTCGGTTGTTCCCGCCGCCTGACCGTTTTCCAACATGCGTCTCACGTGAGGCCCCGCCAGATCGTAATAGACGAACGGGCCTCGGCGACAGGCCGAAACCAATCCAGCCTCCCGCAGGACCTTGAGGTGATGCGAGACCAGGCTCTGCCCCAACTCCGTTCGGCGTACCAGGTCGCCAACGTGACGCGGCTCGTCCAGGAGTTCGCTCAAAATCAGCAGCCGGGAACGCTCACCGAGCGCGCGGAACATTGGCATGAGACGGTCAATATCAATCATCGTTGATATGTATACGCGCTGATATGAGCTCTGTCAAGAGCCGGTGGGGATTCCAGCGACGATGTTTGGATTGACTGCTGACTACAGCGGCTGCCCCAGCCCGACCTCGCGCAGCGTCGCCTCGTCGGGGCCGCGGCCGGCGCAGCAGCCGGCGAGGACGCCGTCGACGGCGACCGCGGGCACCGAGCTCACGCCGAGCTCCTTCGCCCGTGTGGCGACCTGCGGGTCGTGACGCGTAGGGTG
>JALTMS010000293.1 GCA_027001345.1 Acidobacteriota bacterium
CCAGTTCTCGGGCGGTCAGCGCCAGCGGATCGGCATCGCTCGGGCCCTGGCCCTGCGGCCGGAGTTCGTGGTCTGCGACGAGCCGGTCTCCGCCCTCGACGTGTCGGTGCAGGCTCAGATCATCAACCTGCTGGCCCAGCTCCAGCAGCGCCTCGGTCTGGCTTACTTGCTGATTGCCCACGATCTCTCGTTGGTCACCCACCTCTGCGACCGGGTCGTCGTCCTGTATCTGGGGCGGGTCATGGAGCGCGGTCCGGGCAAGGATCTCCACCACCGCCCTCTGCATCCCTACACGCGAGCGCTGTTCGCCGCCGCGGCCACCGCGGAGCAGCCCGAGGCCGGCCAGCGGCTCGAACCCCTTGCCGGGGAGATTCCTTCGCCCCTCGACCTGCCGTCCGGCTGTCGCTTCCATCCCCGCTGTCCCTGGGCCGAGCCGCGCTGCCGCCAGGAAGAGCCGGAACTGCGAGCGGTCGGTGGTGGACGATGGGTGGCGTGTCATCTTGTCGGGGATGATCGTTGAATAGTGTTGAGGAGAGCAACGAAATGAAGAGAGCCGAATCCGCGGGCTACGTGCGCCCCATGCTGAGCCTGCTGTCGATCCTGGCTGCCCTGCTTCCCGCGCTGGCTGCCGATCCCGAACCGCTGAGCCTGTCGCTGGCCGACGTGGTCGCGCGGGCCCTCGAGCACAACCTGGACATCGCCGTGGCGCGGCTCGACCCGAGGCGAGACGAACAGGGTGTGGTGCTCAGCGAGTCGCAGTTCGACAGCCGGCTGGAGGCCAACGCTTCCTACACCGAAATCGCCCAGGAGCCCACCAGCGACTTCTCCCTCGAATCTCAGACATCCAAGCGAGGTTCGGTGGCCTGGATCGATCCGCTCCAGACCGGTGGTTCCTGGCAGGCATCCCTGTCTTACAACGAGTTGATCCAGACCTTTCCGGCCGAGGCGGAGGCCCGGTTCGGCATCGTGCCCACCCGTTCGGACGCATCGCTGACCTTGCAGTTCACCCAGCCCCTGCTGCGCAACTACGGGCTGTCGATCAATCGCACTCAGATCGAACAGGCGAAGAACAACCTGCGGATCACCGAGGCCCAGTTTCGCGATCGGGTGATGGAGGTCATCGAGGCGGTGGAGGCCGCCTACTGGGATCTGGTGGGAGCGCGTCGCCAGCAGGCCGTCGCTGAACGTTCGATGAAGCTGGCCGAAGACTTCCTCAGTCAGACCAAGGTCAAGGTCAAGGTGGGGACGCTACCACCGATCGAGATCACCACCGCCGAGGCCGAGGTGGCCGGTAGGGACGAGGCCCTGATCGTGGCCGAGAACGCGGTCCGCGACGCGGAAGACAATTTGCGGGCGTTGATTCGCATGCCCTCGAGTTCGGCGGACTGGGGCCGGCCGATCTTTCCCACCGACCAGCCCCCCTTCTATGCGGTGGAACTGGACGAGGACATGGCGATCCGCGAGGCGTTCGACAAGCGCGCCAGCCTGGTCCAGGCCGAGCTGACTCTCAAGAATGCCGAACTCAGTGAACGGTGGCGGCGCAACCAGGTACGCTGGGACCTGTCAGCCAACGCCAGTTATACCACCAGCGGTAACTCTTTCGATTTCGTGCCCGGGACGGGTTCCTCGACGGTGCTCGACTTCTTCGGCCCCGACGGCGTCTTCCTTAGCGGCGACGAGCAGGGTCGGGTCTTCCAGGTCGAGTTCGAACGCCTCGTCCGCGAGGATCAGAGCAAGACCGAAGCCTTCAGAGAGCTGCCGGCTCTCGACAACACCAACTGGACGGTGGCCCTGAGTCTCAAGGTACCCCTGGGCAACCGCAATGCTCGCGCCGAGCTGGCCCGGGCCAGGATCGCCCTCGACCAGGCGGCGCTGCAAGTCGATGCCACGCGCCAGGCTCTGCGCGTGGAGGTACGCAAGGCCGTGCGCAGCGTTCGCACCGCCGCGCGGCGGGTACACTCCGCCCAGGTCAATGCGGAACTACAAAGGAAGAAGACCGACGCCGAGCAGAAGCGCTACGAAAACGGCCTGTCGACGGCCTACCAGGTCTTGCAGTTCCAGCGGGACTTTCTCGAGGCCGAGAGCCGCGAGATCCGGGCGATCATCGACTACAACAAGGCTCTCTCGCGGCTCGAGCGGGTCAAGGGGACGCTGCTCGACTCGCGCCAGATCCGCCTCGACTGAATCTGCTGCGCCGAGACGAAGGCGGCAAGGCCGGGAAGGCATCGGATCCGGCCGGTGCCTGCCGGCCCTTTCTCGCCGGCTGCGCCCCTGTCGGGCTTCGGAGTTCGGCCATGCGTGCCACCCCGTGGCGGGAGTCCTGCGGGCTGTTTGCCGCGACATCGCATCCTCTGCAAGAAGCGGCAGATAGCCCGCATTCTCTTGACACCCCCCCAGGGCGCCCGTATTCTCGCAGCCGTCTGTGGCTTGAAAGGTTATCAGTTGAGCTTTCCCGGACCCGGCGAGGCGCGTTTTCGCCATCCCCATCCACCGGCCTGCTGCGCCCCCAGGGCGAGCTAGCAATCATCCCGCCGGTTGGCGCCTCGGCTCCCGGGAGCCGCTGGAGGAATGATCGTGCTGGCTATTCTCGGTGTTGGTGGAACTCTCGTCGGTTATTTCAAGCAAGGCGGCCCGGTCATGTGGCCGCTGCTCATCCTCTCGATCATCGGGCTGATCGTGATCCTCGAACGCGGATTCACGCTCTACGTCCGTGCTCGGACCAAAACCGCCGAAATGGTGGGTAAGGTTCGCCGCCTGGTGACCGAGGGCAAGACGGATGCCGCCCTCAAGGCCTGTGACGAGTACAAGGGCCCCACCTCGGCGATGGTCAAGGCCTCCATCCTGCGCTGGGATGCGAGCCGTGAAGAACTCGAAAAGCTGCTCGAGAATGCCGCTCTGCACGAGATCGCCCGCCTCGAGCGCTGGCTGTGGGTGCTGGCTCTGATCTCGAACATCGCTCCGATCATCGGCTTCCTCGGCACCGTCGTCGGCATGATCCAGTCCTTCGACGTCATCGCCCGCGAAGGCCTGAACAACCCGGGCAAGGTGGCCAAGGGAATCTCGGTCGCACTGATCACCACCGCCGGCGGGCTGATCGTTGCCGTTTTCACGCTGCCTTTTTACAATTTCTACACGACGAAGATTGCCGGTTACATTCGCGAGCTGGAGACGACCGCCAACATTATGCTCGAGACCCACGATCAGGTGAAGGCCTAGCCGGAGGCGACGATGGCCTTTATCAAGCGCAGCAAAGCGATTCCGGCCAATATTCCGACCGCTTCGATGGCGGACATCGCCTTCCTGCTGATCATCTTCTTCATGGTTACCACGAAGTTCGACGTGGACCGGACGCGGGTCAAGCTCCCCAAGTCCACGGTGCGCAACGAGGTGCCGAAAGGCTCGGCTTACGTGGTGGTCGCCAAGGATACGGCGGGCCTGTTCAGTTACAAGTTCTCGGATGGGGAGAAGATGTCCCGGCCGGTGGCTGACGTGACCCTGCTCGAGGCGGAGGTCAATGCCGTCGCGGCGAGGGATCCGGGCAAGCCCTTCGTGATCAAGGCGGAAGCCGACACGCCCTACGAAGACATCGATACCGCGCTCGACATCCTGCGCCAGGCCGGCGTGGAGAACGTCGTCTTGCTGACCGAGCAGCGCACGGTCAATGACGTGGACTAGGAGGGGCGGTCATGGGCAAGCTCACTGACAAAGTCACCAAGATGGAAGCCGAGATCACCTCGGCGTCCATGGCGGATATCGCCTTCCTGTTGATCATCTTCTTCATGGTCACCACGGTCTTCTCGGCGACCAAGGGCCTGGACTTCAAGCTTCCCTCGGATGATCAGACTCCACCGACGACCGAGAGGGAAGAGGCGGTCTTCTTCAAGGTGCTCGAGGACGGCTCTTTCCTGATGGATGGCAGGCCTGCCGTGCGCGAGGACATCATCCCCTACCTCGCTCCCAAGCTCGAGCGCTGGCCGGAAAAGCCGATCATTCTCTATGCCCGGCGGCAGGCGCCCTACAAGGCGATGGTCGCGGTCTACGATGAATTGCAGAAGACCACGCTGCCGCCGGAGCGGGGAGGCCTGGGCCTGAGCAAACTGCCGAACATCTCGATCCCCACGAACCGAGAGATTCAGCAGTACATTGCTCTGTTCGGGGTCAATCCGTTCGAGGACCGGTAGAGGAGTCGAGATGGCCGAACAGTCGAAAAAACCAGCCGCAGCGACCGCCTCTCCGCCGACATCCCTGGCCAGTGAGGTCTTCCTCCAGGAGCACTTCGAGGATTCGGGACTGAAGAAGAACTATCCCTTCATCCTGATCGCGGTCGTGTTGCACCTGATCTTGTTCATCATCACCTTTCCCGAGATCAAGTACCAGATTCAGGCGCCGAAGAACAACCGCAAGGTGATGATGGTGCGGCGCTATACGCCGCCGCCGCCGCCACAGCAGCAACGCAAGAAGATCGAACGCAAACTGATCAAGAAGGTGCCGCTACCCGATCCCACTCCCGAGGAGCCGGAACCGATCATCGAGCCCGAACCGGAGCCGGATCCGCCGCCGATCGATCCCGACGTGGAGATCCTCATCGGCGAGCCCGAGCCGCCACCGGCCACTGGCCCGTTGATGCCCGGCATAGGAGGCGTGACCGATCCGGAACTCATTCCGGAGACCAAGGTCGAGCCCGAGTTCCCCGAACTGGCCCGGCGAGCCAGGATTCAGGGCAAGGTGATCCTCCAGGTCGTGGTGCGCAGGGATGGGACCGTGGGGGATATCCAGGTCTTCAAGGAGCCGGCTGCCAACCTCGGCTTCTCCGAGGCGGCGATCAACGCCGTCAGCCAGTGGCGCTACCACCCGGCCCGGCAGAACGGCAAGCCGGTCGACGTATTCATCACGGTGGTCGTCAACTTCACCATCGAATAGATCTCTTCCCACGGGAAGTGCGAAGGGCGGGCTGCAGGGCCTGCCCTTTTCTTCTGTTGCCGGTTGCTGTGCGCCCGCCGCACTGGAATCTCTGTCGAGCGGCGCGAGACCGGCTCGAGTGACAGATTGGAGGCAGGACTCGGCAGGCAGTGGAAGGAGCGCACCATGACCCGTCCCTGCACGTCACCGCCAGAA
>JALTMS010000294.1 GCA_027001345.1 Acidobacteriota bacterium
GAAGGGGTCTGTTCGTCTTTTTCGAGATGATGGTTTTCCTGGGCATCTTGATCGTGGGATTCATCTACGTCTGGGGCCGCGGTGCCCTGGACTGGGACCGCTGACGATGAGTGCCGAGAAGACGGCCGCCCTGTGGGACGACGGTACGAGTTCGAGGCGGCTCGCAGACGCTTTGAGCGAGGTCGAGATCAGTGCGAGCGACTTCCGCGGTGAGACGACGCTGATCGTTCCCGTCGATGCGCTCCTCGATGTGATGGCTTTCCTGCGGGACGATCCCGAGTGCAGCTACGACTTCCTGACCGATGTGACGGCAGTACACTGGCCAGCCGATGCGGAGCCCTTCGAGGTCGTCTATCACCTCTATTCCTTCGAACGCAACACGCGTCTGCGTGTCAAGACGCGCCTGGGGCCGGAGCCCAAGCTGCCTTCAGTGGTGGAACTCTGGCCGGGAGCCAACTGGCTCGAGCGCGAGTGTTACGACATGTTCGGCGTGACCTTCGAGGGGCATCCGGACTTGCGGCGCATCCTGATGCCCGACGATTTCGAGGGTTGGCCGCTGCGCAAGGAATTTCCTCTCAAGTGCTGACGGCACCGGCCGGGAGTTGCTTCTCCTCCTTCCGGCCGCGGAACGGACAACGACGATGAGCGAACCGGTCTACCGGCTGCCACCGGATGAAGACAGCGAGCGAATCACGATCAACATGGGGCCGAGCCATCCCGCGACCCACGGGGTGCTGCGCCTGGTGCTCGAACTTGACGGCGAGGTTGTCAGGAGTTGCAAGCCCGATCTGGGCTACCTGCACCGCGGGTTCGAGAAGATCGCTGAGAACAAGACCTGGCAGCAGTTCATGACCTGGACCGATCGGATGGACTACCTCGCACCGATCTCGAACAACACGGCGTATGCGCTGGCGGTCGAGAAGCTGCTGGGCATCGAGGTACCCCGGCGCTGCAAGGATCTGCGGGTGATCCTGTGCGAGATGGCTCGTATTTCGGCTCACCTGCTCTGGCTCGGCACGCACGCGCTCGACCTCGGGGCGATGACGGTCTTCTTCTATACCTTCCAGCAGCGGGAGTATCTCTACGACCTGTTCGAGAAGCTCACCGGCGCACGATTGACTACCTCGACGATTCGCATCGGTGGGATGGCCCGTGATGCCAGCGCCGAGTGGCTCGGCGAAGTGGGGCAGTGGAACAAGCAGATCGTCAAGATCTACGACGAGTGCGAGGGCCTGCTGACGCGCAACCGGATCTGGGTCGATCGGACCCGCGACATCGGCGTGATGAGCGCCGAGGATGCGATCGCGATGAGTCTCAGCGGTCCGGTGCTCCGGGCTTCGGGTGTCGAATGGGATCTGCGCCGGGCCCAGCCTTACCTCTCCTATCCCGACTACGACTTCGAGATTCCCGTCGGTACGGTGGGCGACACCTACGACCGTTACCTGGTCCGGATCGAGGAGATGCGGCAGAGTTCTCGGATCATCGAGCAGGCGCTGGCCAGCATTCCCGACGGGCCGATCAATGCCGATGCGCCGAAAGTCGTCCTGCCGCCGAAGGAGAAGGTCCTGACCTCGATGGAGGACCTGATCCACCACTTCATCATTCTCACCGAAGGTATCCACCCCCCTGAAGGAGAGGTCTACCACGCGATCGAAGCGCCCAAGGGGGAACTCGGCTTTTACATCGTCAGCGATGGGGCTCCTTCGGCCTATCGCTGTCGGATCCGGGCCGGTGCCTTCGTCAACCTTCAGTCCGTGGAGCGGATGGCGCTCGGTCACATGGTGGCCGACGTGGTGGCCATCATCGGCAGCCTCGACCCCGTGATGGGCGAGGTCGACCGCTAGCGATCGAGGAGCCGAGAGTGTTTGGCGAGGCTTTTGAAAAGAAGGTCGACGAGATGGTGGCGAGGTACCCCCAGCCGCGGGGTGCCGTCATGCCCTTGCTGCACATGGTGCAGGAAGAGGAGGGCTACGTCAGCCCGGAGGCCGAGGCCTGGATTGCTCAGCGCCTGGGCCTCGCGCCGGCGTACGTCCACGGCGTGACCACCTTCTACACGATGTACCGCACGTCGAAGCAGGGTCGCTATCTGCTGCAGCTCTGTACGACGGTGTCCTGCATGCTGCGAGGCTGCGACAACGTGCTCGAGCACATCAAGCAGCGTCTCGGCATCGAGGAGGGAGAAACCACCGCTGACGGAACCTTCACGCTGGTGACGGTGGAATGTCTCGGCTCCTGCGGCACCGCCCCGATGATGCAGGTCAACGACGACTACTACGAGGATCTCGATATCGAGCGGGTCGATGCCCTGCTCGACGCCCTCGAGCGCGGGGAACGGCCCGAACCTGGACCGGGGCCCTGCCGGGTACTGGTGGAGTAGCCATGGACAAGGTCCTTACGCGGCTGGTCGGTGTCGAGGGGTCTCGCACTCTCGAAGTAGCCCGACGGCACGGCGCCTACAAGTCCCTCGAAGCGGCGGTCAAGCTGGATCCCGCGGAGATCGTCGAGAAGGTCAAGGCTTCCGGCCTGCGGGGCCGTGGCGGGGCGGGCTTTCCCACCGGTGTGAAGATGTCCTTCATGCCCAAGGAGCCGACACCCGAGCGCCCCAACTATCTGATCTGCAATGCCGACGAATCCGAGCCGGGGACCTTCAAGGACCGAGTGATCATCGAAGAGGATCCCCATCTGCTGATCGAGGGTTGCCTGATTTCCTCGTTCGCCATGCGCTGCTCGTGCGCCTTCATCTACATTCGAGGCGAGTACACCCTCGGAGCACGGGTGCTCGAACAGGCGGTCGCGGAGGCCAAGGCAGCCGGCCTGGTGGGCAAGAACATCTTCGCTTCGGGTTGGGATTGCGATGTGGTCGTTCACCGGGGTGCGGGAGCTTACATCTGCGGCGAGGAGACCGCGCTGATGGACTCCCTCGAGGGCGGCCGCGGCAACCCACGCTTGAAGCCGCCGTTCCCCGCCCAGGCTGGACTCTACGGCTGCCCGACGACGATCAATAACGTCGAGACGCTGGCCAATTTGCCGGCGATCATCGAGCGCGGTCCCGAGTGGTTCGCCGGCATCGGTCGCAACGAACGCAACACGGGTCCCAAGCTCTACTGCGTCTCGGGCCACGTCAAGCGGCCTGGAGTCTACGAGCTTCCGATCAGTACTCCGTTGATGGAGATCATCGACGAGCACTGCGGCGGACTGCTGCGGGAAGGCAGCCGGCTGAAGGCGGTGATCCCCGGTGGCTCCTCGGTGCCGGTGTTGCGGGCCGAGGAGTGTCAGGATCTGCCGATGGACTACGACGCCGTTGCCGAGCGGGGTTCGATGCTTGGATCGGCGGCGGTGATGGTGATGGACCACACCACCGACATGGTCAAGGTGATGGCGCGCCTGTCGCACTTCTACGCCCATGAATCCTGTGGCCAGTGCACCCCCTGCCGCGAGGGAACGCCGTGGCTGGAGAAGATCTTCCAGCGGATCTTGCGGGGCGAGGGCCGGCCGGAGGACCTCGACCTGCTCGAGTCGGTAGCCAGTCACATGCAGGGAACGACGATCTGTCCGCTGGCCGATGCCGCGGCGATGCCCGCTCGCTCCTTCATCTCCAAGTTTCGCGACGAGTTCGAGCACTACATCCAGCACGGCCGATCCGCGGTGGCGGCCGGCTGACAAGCAGGGCGACGACGATGCCGACCTTCACGATCAACGATCGCGAGCTGACCGTCCCGGAGGGAACGACGATCCTTCAGGCGGCCCTTGCCAACGGGATCGACATTCCCCACTACTGCTATCACCCGGGTCTGAGCATCGCGGGAAATTGCAGGATCTGCCTGGTGGAAGTCGAGAAGTTCCCCAAGCCGGCGATTGCCTGCAACACGGTGGTTTCCGATGGCATGGTGGTCAGCACCGAGTCGGAAAAGGTGCACGGCTGGCGGAAATCCGTGATGGAGTTCCTGC
The DNA here is from genome assembly GCA_027001345.1 of Acidobacteriota bacterium. Taxonomy (GTDB): domain Bacteria; phylum Acidobacteriota; class Polarisedimenticolia; order J045; family J045; genus JALTMS01. The sequence continues at coordinate 3,949 of JALTMS010000294.1, forward strand.
TGGTCAACCACCCCCTCGATTGTCCGATCTGCGACCAGGCGGGCGAATGTCGCCTGCAGGAGTACTCCTACCAGCATGGCGCTTCGACGACTCGCTTCGTCGAGGAGAAGGAGCACGGTCCCAAGCGGCGCGATCTGGGCCCGCACGTGCTCTTCGACTGGGAGCGCTGCATCAAGTGCACGCGCTGTATTCGCTTCTGCGAGGAGGTACCGAAGACCGGCGAGCTGGGCATGTTCCTCCGCGGCGTCCGGGAGGAGATCGGCGTCTTCCCCGGCCGCGAGCTGGCCAACCCCTATTCCGGCAATGTGGTCGATCTCTGCCCGGTCGGTGCGTTGACGCTCAAGGAGTTCCGCTTCCGCTCACGGGTCTGGTTCGTCACCGATGTCCCGTCGGTCTGTCCGGGCTGCGCCCGCGGTTGCTCGATCAATCTGGGCACATTGCGTAACGAGATCTACCGCATCACGCCGCGCGCCAATCACGCGGTCAATCGTTGGTGGATCTGCGACGAGGGACGGCTGTGGAATCGTCGCCTGCGCGAGGCTGGAGATCGTCGGCTGGCGACCCCCCGCTCCGGTGAGCAGGAAGGCGACTGGGGTGCGGCGCTCGAGGCGGCCTCCTCGGCCCTGGCTCCCGCGACGCGCAAGGGCGGCGTGGCCCTGCTGGCCAGTCCGCGCGCCACCGTCGAAGAAATCTACCTGCTCGCACGACTGGCAGCCGGGCCGCTGGACGGGGCCAGGGTCTACCTGCCACGTCACGAGCGAGGCGAGAATGACGACCTGCTGATTCGCTCCGATCGTTCGCCCAACCGGCGGGGCGCGGAGATGGTGCTCGAGGCAGTTGCCGGTGGTTTTGGTGAGGTGGCCGATCTCGAACGTGAACTCGACAGCGGCCGGATCGACGTCTTGCTCGCCCTCGGACCGGGACTGCTCGGGCCCGTGGACGACGAGGGTGATGTGATCGATCGCGAATCCCTCGGTCACGCGTCGCGGGTGATCGTGCTCGATGCCTATCCTTCCGCGCTCTCCGCGGCGGCCCAGGTGCTACTGCCGGTCAGCGGCTACGCCGAGCGTGGAGGGACCTGGGTCAACTTCGCCGGCCGTGTGCAGCATACCGAAAGGGCGCTGCTCCCCACGGCGACGGTGCGACCGGCCTACACGGTGTTGGC
>JALTMS010000295.1 GCA_027001345.1 Acidobacteriota bacterium
ACAGTTGCGCCAACCTTGCCGGCTCCGGGTCCCGGTCATCATTCTGCTCGCCCTGCTCGGCTTTCTGTCGTGGGCCCCGCCATCCCGAGCCCAGGAAAACGAGGACTGCCTGGTTTGCCACGAGGACTCCGACCTGACCGGGGAGCGTCGTGGCAGGCAGATCAGCGTCTGGTTCGACCAGCAGGCTTTCGCCCGCTCGGTGCACGCCGACATGCAGTGCATCGACTGCCACATGGATCTCGAGGGCAGCGACATGGGCCACGACGAGGACGTCGAGCCGGTCGACTGCTCGATCTGCCACGATCAGCAGGCAGCCGAGCACGCGATTTCGCTCCACGGCCGCGCCATCGCCCGGGGGGATCAACTCGCCCCCCGCTGCATTACCTGCCATGGCCATCATGACATCCTGCCCCACACCGACCCCCAATCCCCCACATCGACGACCAACATCCCGCTGCTCTGCGGGCGCTGTCACCACGAGGGCTCGCCGGTCTCGCTGACCCATGACATCCCGCAGGACCGGATTCTCGAGAACTACTCGCTTTCCATCCACGGAGAGGGGCTGTTCAAGAAGGGCCTGACAGTCACCGCGGTCTGCACCTCCTGTCACACTTCACACAAGATCCTCGAGCACACCGACCCCCGTTCGAGCATCAACCGCAAGAACGTCGCCAAGACCTGTACTCGCTGTCACGGTCGAATCGAGGAGGTGCATGTCAAGGTCATCGAGGGTCGGCTGTGGGAGGAACAGCCACACGTCATTCCTTCCTGCGTCGAGTGCCACAACCCGCACAAGATTCGGAGTGTGCGGGCGACTCCGGGTGGGGCGGCCAACGTCGATTGCCTGCAATGTCACTCCGACCCATCACTGACGATGGAGCGCGATGGGCAGACGGTTTCGCTCTACGTCGATGAGCAGGCCTACAACGCATCGACCCACTCCGGCGTCGGCTGTGCCCAGTGCCACACCGGTGTGCGGACATCCCTGCGCCGACCCTGTTCGGCAATCAAGGAAGGTGAGCGGGTCGACTGCGCGATCTGCCATGCCCAGACCGTGCGCGACTACGCATCGAGCACCCACGGCCAGCTCGAGGCCAAGGGCGACCCCGATGCGCCTCGCTGCCTGGACTGCCACGAGAAGCACAGCACTCAGAGCCACAAGCTGCCCTCCTCCCGCACCTATCCGCGCAATATCCCGCAGCTTTGTGCGACCTGCCACCGCGAGGGCGAGAAGGCGGCCCGGCGCATCGATGCCGACGTGGACGACATTGTCGGCAGCTACGTGATGAGCATCCACGGCAAGGGCCTGGTGGAAAGCGGGCTGGTGGTCTCCGCGACTTGCACCGATTGCCACACGGCGCACCACTCGTTGCCGCCGGAAGACGAGAATTCCACCGTCAACCACGAGAACATCGCCAATACCTGCGGCCACTGTCACAACGGTATCGAAGAAACCTTCCTCAAGAGCATTCACTCGCCGTTGGTCTCCGATCGGCCGAGCGAGGAATTGCCCACCTGTGAGGACTGTCACACTTCGCACTCGATTTCGCGCACCGATCTCGATGACTTCCGCAAGCGGATGATCGTTCAGTGTGGTCGCTGCCACGAGAGTGAGGCGGAGACCTTCTTCGACACGATCCACGGCAAAGTTTCTCGGCTCGGCGACGCTGCCGCCGCCAAGTGCTACGACTGCCACGGTACCCACGACATTCTGCCGATTACCGATCCCGACTCGACTCTCAGCCACAAGAACATCGTCGAAACTTGCGGACAGTGCCACACTGGCGCCCACCGGCAATTCGCCGGCTATTTGACGCATGCTACCCACCACGACAAGAAGAAGTATCCCTACCTGTTCTATGCCTTCTGGTTCATGACCACCCTGCTGGTGGGGACGCTGGGCTTCTTCGTGATCCACACCCTGGCCTGGCTCTACCGCCTGTGGCGGACGCGAGAGATCTGGCGGCCCCACAAGGAGGCCGCCAGGCAGCAGCGTCTCTACCGGCGCTTCGGCCGAACTCAGCGAACGATGCATCTGATCATGTTGTTGACCTTCTTCACCCTTGCCTTGACGGGGATGACGCTGAAATTCTCGTACATGGAATGGGCCCAGTTCGTCTCACGCGTGCTTGGTGGCTTCGAGGTGATGTCGGCGATGCACCGCATCGCGGCGGTGACGCTACTGATCCTCTTTGGCGTGCACCTGCTGCATCTTCGGAGAATGAAGAAGGAGTCGGGGAAGAACTGGCTGCGCTTCATCTTCTCGCCCGACGGTATGATGATCATGCCTCGGGACATCGTGCAGTTCTGGGGATCGCTCAAGTGGTTCCTCGGTCTCGGACCGCGTCCTCGCTTTGGCCGCTGGACCTACTGGGAGAAGTTCGACTACTTCGCGGTCTTCTGGGGCGTGTTCATCATCGGCTCCACGGGACTGATCCTGTGGTTTCCCGAGGTCTTCACCTGGATCCTGCCGGGCTGGTCGGTCAATGTGGCGACGATCATCCACAGCGACGAGGCGTTGCTGGCGGTGGCGTTCATCTTCACGATTCACTTCTTCAACACCCATTTCCGGCCCGACAAGTTCCCGATGGACATGGTGATCTTCACCGGGCGGGTCACCCTCGAGGAACTCAAGCATGACAAGCCCGAGGAGTATGAGGCGCTGGTCAAGGGCAAGACCCCCGAGGAGATCGATGCGCTGCTGGTCGACCCCTTCCCGCCGGCGGCCGAGCGAGGCTTCAAGGCCTTCGGCTTCATTGCCTTGACCATCGGGCTGACCCTGATCCTGCTGATCGCCTACACGATGCTCTTCGGCTACCGCTAGCCAGCTTGCATGCGATCCAGACTCAGCTTTTCCGCCTCTGCCGGCTGATCGGCAACAGGACCTTGACCGTCCGGAAGCCAGGGTCTAGTCTCCACCGGTGTTAGCCAGCTCACCTTGCAGTGAATAAGGAGCAAGCGATGTTTTCTTCCGGGTCAAGCAAGATCATCGGAGGGGCCGCAGGCCTGGCGTTGGTGCTCGGAATCGTCGGCTGCGGCGGGACCGAAGAGGCTCCCGCGCCGCCTCCGAACCCCAGGCATGTCGCCATGTTTGCGCCCCTGCCGGAGGTGATGGAGTCGCCGGCCAACCCGATCACCGAGGAGAAGGTCGATCTCGGCCGGAAGCTCTACTACGACACCCGCCTGTCGAAAAACCAGGATGTTTCGTGCAACACTTGCCATCTGCTCGACAACTGGGGCGTGGATGGCAAGCCGACCTCTGCAGGACACAAGGGGCAGCTCGGTCCCCGCAACAGCCCGACGGTGTACAACGCGGCGGGCCAGATTGCCCAGTTCTGGGACGGGCGGGAACCGGATGTGGAAGCCCAGGCCAAAGGGCCGATTCTCAATCCGGTGGAGATGGCCATGCCTTCCGAGGAGGCGGTGCTGCGGGTGGTCGAGAGCATTCCAGGCTACGTCGAGGAGTTTGCCGTCGCCTTTCCCGGTCAAGCCAACCCCGTCACCTATGACAACCTGGCCAAGGCGATCGGTGCTTTCGAGCGCAAGCTCGTCACGCCCAGTCGCTTCGACGCCTACCTGAAGGGAGACGGCAGTGCCCTGACCGCCACCGAGCGTCGTGGTCTGGACAAGTTCATCGACGTCGGTTGCACGACCTGCCACATGGGGCCTTATCTGGGTGGCAACCTGTATCAGAAGATGGGCCTGGTCGAGCCCTATCCCACCGAGGACGAGGGCCGTTCCGCTGTGACGGGCAACGAGGCGGAGAAGTACTTCTTCAAGGTGCCGGGTCTGCGCAATGTGGCCAAGACCGGGCCCTACCTGCACGATGGATCGATCGACTCCCTCGAGGAGGTCGTTCGTATCATGGGCCGTTACCAGTTGGGCAAGACCATCAAGCCGGACGAGGTGATGGATATCGTCGCCTTCCTCGGGGCTCTGACCGGTGATCTGCCGATGGACTACATCAAGCAGCCCGAACTGCCGCCGTCCGGGCCGGATACCCCCGCTCCGGATCCGAGCTGAGTCCAGCGCCTTTGGGCAGCGTTCGATGGCGGGCGGCCGAGCGGTTCGCCCGCCGTTTTCTTTTCTCCGCTCTCGTTGCTGCCGATGGGGGATGATGCGCTACCCTTCTCCTCATGACGTCCCGTGAATTCGGAATTGACGATGTGCTCGGTGGCTGGCGCCGCCGCTTTCGGGAAGCCGGAGCCGACGACCGGGCCGTCGCCCGGGCGACTGAGAAGCTGCTCGCCAGGTTGGTTGACGGGCGACTCGATCCGGCGTCCGGCCTCGAGCTTCTGCTGGACCTGTTGCAGCATCCTCGACAGGCTCCTGCGGTGGCGGCGGCTCTGGATCTCGAGCAGGTGCTTGCCCTCGGAAAGCGACTGGCTGCGGGCCTGAGTACGGATGCTGCAGCTTCCCACCTTCGCCAGGGAGCCTGGAACTGGCTCGACCTGCTTCGACGACCGGCGCTGCTCGGCCGTATCGATCCCGCTCGGCGCGAGCAGTGGATGGCCCGCATTCTCGATGTGGTCGACGCCTCGCGCTACACCCTGGCGCGGATGCTCGAGCAGCGAGCTGCGTCCCATGGCGCGCGCACCTGGCTGCAGAATCCGGGGCTGGGACACAGGGGGCGCGTGTCGTGGATCGAGGCGGCCAGCCGCGTCGACCTTCTGGCCCGGGGCCTGCTGGCGCTGCGCGAACAGACGCCCGAAGGCCCGGTGGCGATCTTCGCCAACAACAGCGTGGAGATGGCTCTGGTGGATCTGGCCTGCCTGACCAGCGGCGTGGTCAATGTGATGGTTCCTTCCCATACCACCGGCGAGGATCTGGCCTATCTTCTCGAGACATTCGCCATCACGACGGTCTTCGTTTCCACACCCGAGCAGCTCCAGCGGGTGCGCAGCGTGGCCTCCAGCCTGCCTCCTCAGAGCCGGATCATCACCTTCTTCGACGTGGAATCCTCGCCGCGCTCGATGGTGCTTTCTCTCCGCGCTCTCGGGGCACGCGCCCGGGACTTCAGCGCCGAGCGGCTCGAGCAGTGCCGGGAGGCGATGGAACTGTCGTCTCTGGCGACGATCATGGTCACCTCCGGAACTACCGGAAG
>JALTMS010000296.1 GCA_027001345.1 Acidobacteriota bacterium
TCGAGGTAGGTGCTCAGCTCCGCGCTCGAATCCTGATCGATGAAATCCAGGCTCGGCGTGTTGACCAGGAAGGCGCCACCGTCGCGCAGCAGGGGCAGGCTGCGCAGACCCTCCCGGGGCTCGAGGGCCAGCAGCAGGTGCCCCGTGCCGGGAATCACCAGGGGAGAGTGGCAGGGGCCGAAGCGGGCGTGGGCGACGACGGAGCCGCCGCGTTGGGCCATGCCGTGGGTCTCCGCGCCCCGGGCCGGGCACTGACGCAGCACGGCCTCCTCGAGCAGGATGCGCGAGGTGAAGACGATGCCCTGACCGCCCACGCCGGCCAGCGGCACGTTGAAAACGCTCACGGGCACGGCTCCCAATCATCGGCGAACGCCCCGCCGTAACCGGTCGAAAATCGGCGCCCCGGCGCCCTGTCACGGCGCGGTGCCAAGGTTCCTCTGAGCGGTGTGGCAACGCACGAGGGGCTACACGTCAAGCTGCTGCCGGCCGCCTGCGTGGGGCGGTGGCGGGGCAGGCGAGCGCAGCAGCAGCACCGGCTTGCGCGCTACCGTCTGGCGGCGATCGCGGCGAGCCTGTTCTGATTGTAGAGCAGCTGAAAGGCGTGGGATTGATCGACGCCGCCGACATCCCGCACTTCGTGCGCCAGATCGCTCACGGCGTCGAAACCGCTCACCATCGAAAACGCCGAAAGCAAACGGCCTGCCTGCTCCGGATCAGCAAGCAGCGCGCGACGCCTGGCGAGCGCGAGGATCTCAGTGCGGGCACAGGTCACTTCCTCCGCGTCGAAACTCGTGTAGCCCGCGCGAGGCTCATAGAACCGCACGTTTCGTCTGTTGAGACGGCGTCGGATCGCTTCCCTCAGGACTTCGAGCCCGGAAGGGTCGGCCTGCTGGATCGCCTGGAGCCTCGACAGCCCCTCCCCGAACGTCTGCTCGTCGTGGGAGGTCAACATTTCGACGATCCCTTCGAGAGGGCCTCGATTGACCGGCGCGCCCGGTGCCGCCCACGACTCGGCGGCCGCCGGTTCGACGTCGAATGCCGCCTCCCGTTTGCGCGCGAGGGCCTTCTGGGATTCCTCGAGGGCTTCCCGCGCCGCGTCGCCTCCGATCGCCTCGAGCGCCTCCCGGGCAGCCTCGCGAACGTCGTCTTCTTCGTCCTCGAGAAGCGCCCTGCACAGCGCCTCGACAGCGCCCTCCTGCTTGCACCGCCCGAGGATTTCCGCGCTTCGCCACCGAACGGCCGCCGAGGGATCCTCGAGAGCCTCCACGAGCGCCGTTGAGAACAGCTCGACGTGGGTTGCAAACAGATCCGCAATCGCCGCGTAGACCGTTCGGTCGCCGCTGCCGACCGCGGCCACGAGTCGATCGCGCGCGTCGCCGTCAGCAGCCAGGCTCGGCATGAGCCGATCGAGAGCCCTCGTCGCCGCAATCCGAACGTCCCGATGGCGGTTCCGCAGAGCCTTGATCAGCCCGCTGATGTCACGGCCGGCCTCCAATTTCTCGATCTTCGGTCTGACGAACCACATGACCGCGCCTCGCCCCAATCCCGAAGGAAAGAATCAGCAATAACCCGGTTGCGGGAGCCAGAATCGATCAGAAGAAAACCGACCCCACATCCCCGTAGCCGGCGTGCCTGGAGCGTATTCGAGCGCCGCCCGCACCGCAAGGCCACATCGGCCGATCACGGCCCGCGCGGAGAGCTGGATCCGCCGCAAGCCGGCAGGCCCGCTTGCTCGCCGATCGAGTACAGTAGATCGCCTGATCAAGCAAGATGATGCAGCCGCTCGAGCGCCGGAGAGAGCTATCCCATCCACTCTCGCTTCCCGGTCCAGACCATCTCGAGCCAGCGATCGTCGCCCCCGAGGTACCGTACTCGGTAGCCCAACAGCTTCATCTTCCCGATTCCGCCTTCCTCGTTGATCTGCCGGCCGATTCCCCGTACCTGCTCCCTTGCGGCAAGGAGGGAATCAGACGCGAGATCGTCATACGTCGGCTCGCATCCCCGGGGCAGTCCGGGGGTTGGCGAGCGCACGACCTCGTCCGCGCGGTCGAACGCCCAGACGCGAGTTTCCGTTCCCGCGACCGTGCTCGCCAACGCGATCCCCGGGACGAGCAAGCTCGCCAGGAGATACAGCAGCGCGAGGGTGGACTTGAGGCAGGAAGACCGCTACTTGCTCATCAGCGCCTCGAGACGCTCAACGAACTCTTCATTCCAGAGCCCAAGATGGCTATCCAGGACCTCGAGTTCGGCATTGACAACCAGACTCGTCGGGATTTCTGTTACAGCCGTGCTCCGACAGATCGGCCCACCCATGCCTTCTGGCTCAACGAAAGTCGACCAGTCGACTCCAAGTTTCTTGGCCAGCTGCTCCACACGCTCTCTGTCCCATCCGTCTTCGGTGCGATCGATGTTAATCCCAACAACCGCAAGATCTTGATGGGTCCTGCGGAAAGCTTTCAGTTTCTCGATATTCTCCAGGCATGGTGCGCACCACGAGGCCCAGAATTCGACAACAGTCACCCCCGAACCTACCTGGTCGCTCAGAGAAGATCGTATTCCTCGGGCCAGGTCTCCCGTGAAGTCCGGCAGACGACGACCCTCCACGGCGCTCTTCAGGATGTGACTCTTGAAGAACCGTAGCTCATTGCTCGACAATTGATCAGAGCAGTCCTCTATCCACCGAAGCAGCGGCTCGGCGCTTTGGGACTCTTGAGCAAAGATGTCGGCGACTCGCGACTCGAATTCGCCACAGTCAGTCCCCGTTTTTTGATCGGCACCCATGTCCTGCAGCCGACAGAGGCGAGCAATCTCAATTCGACAGACACGGTCAAAACAGGAATCCTCTCCTGAGTTGAGCACACTTCCGCAGGCATCGAGCAAAGCTCTGTTCTCACCTCGACTCGAGAGGGAAACAAGATTGAGTGATAGGACGGCGTCCGGAAGATCCTCGGCTGAGCCCAGCCGCTCAACAACCGCGTCGAAAGCCTCTTGGCGCAATTGGAACATGCCTTCAAGCCGCAGCCGCGTGTTGGGCCCGTGATCAATCGTTTCATAGCGCCGCGCTATCGTCGCGACCTCTTCGGCGAGTAGCTGATTCTCTGCCTCATTTCCGGAAAGCATGAACAACACATCTGCCATTTCCTGGTCCAGCAAGTCCCACCAGAGAGTGTCACGCACGCGAGGCGCAGCTCCAGAGGTCTCTTCACGAAGTTCCCGCCGCTCCTTCGCATGGGTGCCTCGCAGATCCGCGATGTCAGCAAAGTGCCGTGCAGTCCTTCGGTGTGCCAACATCGGGGCCAATGACCTCTCCTGAAACGCCGCTTCCAGGGTTTCAGAGAGTCCTCGCAGAGCATCCAGGTTGTCTTTCCCGGCAAGCGCTTTACCGCAAACTGAATGAACACGGTCCCAGGTCGCCCCTAAGCGAATGCTGCTCTCCAAGTCAGAAACAGCCTCGTCGCCCAGGTCCATCTGGCACAACGCTTGTGCTGTCAGCAGATATGGCTGTGCGCGATTCGGCCATCGTTCCTTCATGGCCCTGGCGACCTTGAGAACGTTCTGCCAGTCCTGGAACTGGCCAAGTTCTATAGCTCGTTGGTAGTGTGCTTGGTAATCATCCGGTTTTGGACCTTGTGGATGAGAGCACCCGAGAGCCACGAGAAGAAGGAAGACAAACAAATGTTGAAATCGCACAAGAAGCCCCTCACGTCAACATGGTGCCTCAACCGGGAAGTTCGGGTCCATCTGCGGGCCTCTCACCACCGCTGGCGGCGTTGCTCCTCCTCGCAGCAGCGCTGCTACAGCGTCGTTGTCGCGCCTGAGCGCCGGAGGGAGCTATCCCATCCACTCTCCTATCCCGGTCCAGACCATCTCGAGCCAGCGATCGTCGCCCCCGAGGTGCCGCACCCGATAGCACAACAGCTTCATCTTCTCGATTCCGCCTTCCTCGCTGATCTGCCGGCCGATTCCCCGTACCTGCTCCCTTGCGGCAAGGAGGGAATCAGACGCGAGATCGTCATACGTCGGCTCGCATCCCCGGGGCAGTCCGGGGGTTGGCGAGCGCTCGACCTCGTCCGCGCGGTCGAATGCCCAGACGCGAGTTTCGGCGCTGGTGACCGTGCTCGCCGACGCGATCCCCAGGACGAGCAGACTCGCCAGGAGGCACGCCAGTGCCTGCCGACACCACTTCAAGCGCCGCCCCTTTCGCCTTTCCGGTGTTCGATTTGCCCAGCCTGCTTTCGGCCCGTCTCAGTGAGGCTCAGCCAACAGACCTCCCCCAGCGTCGGGTCTCTTCCTAGAGCCAGCCACTCTCGCCTGACTCGTTCCATTGCCGCCCCACTCGGGAGATCCCATGGCCGAAAACTGCACGATTCATAGCGGTAGACGGGATGACTCCCCGCACCAACGACATCTCCGATGTCAACTAGGTTGCGCACGAGAGCCTCCTGGATGACCTGCAGCGCTAGATCAAGCACTTCGGCGTCGGTGGCTTCCAGCGCTATGGCTCTAGCAATATCCGCGACCTCCCAGGCTCCTACCCAGTCATCCGCGCCGCGTCGCAGGAGCTCATCCAACATGGCTTCAACGCTGTTCATTGCCCACTCACGTGCACTTTCCATCCGTTGCCCCCGGGCGGATGGATGTCGATCGTCGGCCCCCCCGATGTTGACCCAGGCCGGATTCCTACCTTGGTACCGTCAGGCAGCTGGACCAGCTTCCCAGGGTAGGTCGTACCTTCCAGTGGCTTGCCACCGGCACTGAGTTTGCCGAACAGCCCCTCGACCTCGTCGGCCGAGTCGACGAGCTTGACGCGAGAGCTAGAGCTACTGCCTGCCCTAAGCCCTTTGAGGGCATCACCAACGCCGCTTGCCCCCCTTGCGGCATCATCCGCCAGGCCTGTTGTGCGTGATACTGCTCTTGCACCTCCTCTGATCGCTCCTTCGGCCAGCTCCTCGCCGCGCCGCCAGAATTTCCAGGCCTTCCAGGCCCGGCCCAGGAACCGTTTGACTATAACACCACCGGCGACGTCCATTACCGCCACGGCACCGGCTTTCGTCGTTCCCCACGCCCGCTGGCCGGGCCTGGAAGGCCTGGAAA
>JALTMS010000297.1 GCA_027001345.1 Acidobacteriota bacterium
GACCCGGCGTTCGACCGGCCGTCGCTGATCGATGACCACCAGGTTCGAGGTGATCGAGACCTCGCAGTGGGTGTAGGCCCAGAGCTGCGGGATCACCTCGTCGCTGTACGAGCCGCGCCGCAGGTGAAGCACGATCTGCACCTGCTCGGCGGTGCGGTCCTCGATCGAGGCGACAGCGACCTTGTTCTTCTGAGCCGCCGCTTCGATCGAGGCGATCAGCGACTCGGTGGTGGTGGAGAAGGGTACCTCTTCGATGATGATCTTCTTGCGGTCCCGGGTTGCTCGCAGCCGGGCGCGCACTCGCACCTTGCCTGCGCCGTCGTCGTAATCACTGAAATCGGCCAGGCCGCCCTGGGGAAAGTCGGGCAGGACGTCGAACGGCCGCTTCTCGAGGATCGCAATCTGGGCCTCGAGCAGCTCACCGAGGTTGTGCGGCAGAATGCGCGTCGACATACCCACCGCGATGCCTTCGGTACCGAGCATCAACAGTACGGGAATCTTGGCCGGCAGGAAGAGCGGTTCCTTCTTGCGCCCGTCGTAAGAGGGCTTCCAGGTGGTCAGGTCGGGGTTGAACAGGGTTTCCCGGGCCAGAGGCGTCAGTCGGCACTCGATATAGCGTGCCGCGGCCGCCGGATGACCGGTGAGGATGTTGCCGAAGTTGCCTTGCTTCTCAATGAAGTAGTCCTTGTTCGCCAGCACCACCAGGGCGTCGCCGATCGATGCGTCGCCGTGGGGGTGGAGCTTCATCGTCTCGCCGATCACGTTGGCCACCTTGTGGAAGCGGCCATCGTCCATCTCGTGCAGAGTCTGGAGAATCCGCCGCTGGACCGGCTTGCAGCCGTCCCGCAGGTCGGGAATCGCACGATCGATGATGACGTAGCTCGCGTACTCGAGGAAGTTGCTCCTCATCACGGGCTCGACGTAGTTCATCACTGGCCTCTCGGGTGGCGGGTCATTCGACCTCGACGAGGTTCTGTTCGATGAAGCGACGGCGCTCGGGGGTGTTGCGGCCCATGAAGAATTCGAGGGCCTGGCCCACCTCGCTCATCGACTTGATGTCGATCTGGACCAGCCGGACATCGGAGCCGATGAATTGCTTGAACTCGGAGGGCGAGATCTCTCCCAGGCCCTTGAAGCGCGTCACCTCGGCGCCCTTCAGCGCGGCGCTGGCCTCGTCTCGTTCGGCTTCGGAGTAGCAATACCGCTGCTCTTTCTTGTTACGCACGCGGAACAGAGGCGTCTCGAGCAAGAAGAGATGCCCGCGCAGCACCAACTCTTCGAAGAATCGCAGGAAGAAGGTCATCAGCAGATTGCGGATGTGCATCCCGTCGACATCGGCGTCGGTGGCGATGACAACCATGTTGTAGCGCAGATCGTCGACACTGTCCTCGATGCCCAGGGCGCGCATGATGTTGTACAACTCTTCGTTCTTGTAGATCGCATCGCGCTTCAGGCCGTGACAGTTGAGGGGTTTGCCCTTGAGGGTGAAGATCGCCTGGGTATCGACGTTGCGGGCCTGGATCAACGATCCGCCCGCGGAGTCGCCCTCGGTGAGAAAGATCGTGCTCTCCTCGCCTCGAGGATCTCTGTCGCCGCGGTGGAACTTGCAGTCGATCAGTTTGGGAATCCGAATCGCTGTCTTGCGCGCCCGCTCCCTGGCCTGCTTCTTGATCGATGCCAGCTCCTTGCGCAGCCGCTCGTTGGCCTGCACCTTCTCCAGCAAGCGCTTGGCGGCCGGTTTGTTCTTGTGCAGCCAGATCAGCGCCGCTTCCCGCACCCGGCTGACGAGCCACGAACGGATTTCGGTCGAGCCGAGCTTGTTCTTGGTCTGGCTCTCGAAAACCGGGTCTTGCAGCTTGATGGCGATCGCGCCGACGATGCCGTCGCGCACGTCCGGCCCGGTGTAAGACTTGCCGGCGAACTCGTTGATTGCCTTGAGCACCCCTTCGCGGAAGGCACTCAGGTGCGTCCCTCCGTCACTGGTGTACTGGCCATTGACGAAGGAAAAGTAATTCTCGCCGTAGTTGTTGGTGTGGGTGAAGGCGAATTCGCAGCGCTCGATCTGGACCCGCGCGATTTCGTAGAGCGGATCGACCCCGCCGAGTTCTTCGACCAGCAGATCCTTGAGCCCTTCCTTGCTCTTGAAGGTCTGGCCGTTGTAACGCAGGGTGAGGCCCGGATTGAGATAGGCGTAGTAGCGCAGCCGGTGGGCGATGAAGTCCTCGTTCCACTGGTAGTCACCGAAGATCTCCGGGTCGGGGGTGAAGCGGACCAGGGTGCCGTTCTTCTCTTTCCCGCGACCCGACTTTTCGCTCTCCAGCTTGCCGCGTTCGAAGGTCGCCCTCTTGAAACGCCCCTCGCGCCAGGAGCAGACCTCGAAGCGCATCGAAAGAGCGTTGACCGCCTTGGTGCCGATCCCGTTGAGGCCGACGGAGAACTGGAAGACGTCGTCGTTGTACTTGCCCCCGGTGTTGATCCGGGAGACGCAGTCGACCACCTTGCCCAGCGGGATGCCGCGGCCGTAGTCCCTGACCGTCAGAGTGTCGTCCTGACGAACGATCTCGATCTTGCGGCCCTCGCCCATGATGAACTCGTCGACGGCGTTGTCGATGACCTCCTTGAGCAGGATGTAGATGCCGTCACTGGGGTTCGAGCCGTCACCGACCCGCCCGATGTACATCCCGGAGCGCAGCCGGATGTGCTCGAGGGCGTCGAGGGTCTTGATCGTCTTCTCGTCGTAGACGACACGCTGTCTGGCCACGGATGCAAGTCTCCATCTGTCGTCGGGGTCGCCCGCTCCCTCCCGCACTTTGCTCAATCCCTCCCGTGTCGTCAAGGAGGGGGCGCCTACCAGGGGATCTCGGAGCCGTCGTAGGCGAACAAGCGCCCCGAGTGCCTCAGGTCGGCACCGGCGATCACGCGGCGCATCCCGGTGACACTCTGTTCGACATCCAGCGGCGCCCCCGGGCCACCCATGGAGGTGGCGACCCATCCCGGATGGAGGATCAGTACGGTGATGCCCTGCTCGCGCAGATCGTGGGCCAGGTTGACCGAGGCCATGTTCAGCGCCGTCTTGCTGCAACGATAGGCGTAGGAGCCTCCGCTGCTGTTGTCGTCGATGCTACCCATCTTGCTCGTGATGTTGACGATCCGAGGCGCCGGCGCGCGGGCGAGGGCCGGGGCGAAGGCCTCGGCCATCATCACGGGGGCGAGGGAGTTGACGCGGAAGGCCTGCTCCCACGCCGGGTAATCGATCTGCCCCAGGGGATGGGAGGGGGGATAGATACCGGCATTGTTGATCAGCAGGTCCAGCTCCACTTCCGCCAGCTCTCGCGCGAGGTCCGCGATCTGCTCCGGTGCCGCGAGATCGAGGGTGTGGAGACTGACCCGCCCGGCAGATTCGGCGGCCAGGGCACGGAGGCTCTCGGCGGCGTCCGGCCGCCGGCATGCGGCCAGCACCTGCCAGCCCTCCGCCGCGTACTGACGGGCGAATTCGAGTCCCAGACCACGGTTGGCGCCGGTGAGCAATACGATCGACATCGGTACATTGTAAGCGAGGTCAGTGGGTAGGGGGGACGGCTGGTTTTCGGCGATGCTCCTTCTCCGTGGGAGCGGGACGGGACACCCCTCGAGAAGGGGTGTCCCGGAAAGTGGGTCGTCCCCCTGCCCCCGGCGTCCGGGGAGCGTATCCTGGGCTCATGGGCTTGTTCGAGGCATCGACTTCCGCACCACTGGCCGAACGGATGCGGCCGCGGACCTTTGCCGAGATCGTCGGTCAGCGGCACCTGCTCGGGGAAGGGCGGGCTCTCCGGCGCCTGCTCGAAAGTGGCCGCCTCGGCTCGTCGTTGATCTTCTGGGGGCCTCCCGGCACGGGCAAGACCACCCTGGCTCGGGTTCTCGCCACCACGGTGGACGCCGAGTTCGTCAACTTCAGCGCGGTGACCAGCGGCGTCAAGGAAGTGCGTGCGCTGGTCGAGCAGGCCCGGCGGCGACAGGCTGCGGAGGGTCGTCGGACTTTGCTCTTCGTCGATGAGATCCACCGCTTCAACAAGGCCCAGCAGGACGCCTTCCTGCCCCACGTGGAGGACGGCACGATCCTGCTCGTGGGCGCCACCACCGAGAATCCGAGCTTCGAGATCAACACTGCCCTGCTCAGCCGCAGTCGGGTCTTCGATCTTCGTCCCCTGGCCGGCGAGGCGATCGAGGCACTCCTCCGCCGGGCTCTCGACGATACGGAACGGGGGCTGGGGAAGCGGGGGCTCGAGGTGGACAGGGAGGTGCTCGGCGCCATCGCAGAGGCGGCGGACGGTGACGCCCGGGTGGCGCTGAACCTGCTCGAAATGCTCGCCGAGAGCAGCGACGAGGGAAGGCTGACGATACGGGACCTCGAAGATCTACTCACCCGTCGCGCTCACCGCTACGACAAGGCCGGTGAGGAGCACTACAACCTGATCTCCGCACTGCACAAGTCGTTGCGAGATTCCGATCCCGACGCGGCGCTGTACTGGGCGGCGCGGATGCTCGACTCGGGAGAGGATCCGCTCTACCTGATGCGGCGCCTGCTGCGCTTCGCCAGCGAGGACGTGGGTAACGCCGACCCGCGGGCCCTGCAGGTGGCCGTGGCCGCGATGCAGGCGGTGCACTTGCTCGGCATGCCCGAGGGGGATACGGCCATCGCCCAGGCGGTGGTCTACCTGGCCACGGCCTCCAAGAGCAATCGAGTCTACAAGGCCATCGGCGCCGCTCGCCGGGACGTGGAGCGGCTGCCCGATGCCCCGGTCCCCCTGCACCTGCGCAACGCCCCGACCCGCCTGATGAAGCAGATGGGATACGGCAAGGGCTACGCCTACGCCCACGACGACCCGGAGGCGGCCGCTCGGCAGAGCCACTTCCCCGAGGCGATCGGTCCGCGCCAGTACTACGAGCCCTCGGAGCACGGTTACGAATCGAGGATCCGCGCCTACCTCGAGTGGTGGCGCAGCCGGGGCAAGCAGAGTCGGGGAGAGGGCGAGCGGGATTGACCGGGGGGGCGATCCGGGAGAGAGTGATATCCGGTTGCGGAGGAGGCCCCGTGAGGAT
>JALTMS010000298.1 GCA_027001345.1 Acidobacteriota bacterium
CCCCTTCCCCACCCGCGGCAGGATCTCGAGCAGTGCGCCGAAGAGGACCCCGAGCAGCAGGGCCAGCAGGAACCACTGCAGGGGCACCAGCAGGTCCACACCGGGGATCACCGCCGCCTCGGGTCGTAGGCAGACCGCGATGCCGAAGATCGCCAGAGCGGGCAGTTCCCCCATCTCCGCCAGGTGGCGCAGCATCATCAGCAGCGGCGAGGCCGACCAGCGGCGATCCTCGGAGAGCAGGTCCAGGGGGGCGACCGTCGAACAGGCTCCGGCGGCACCCACGACCAGGGCCGCGACCAGGGATTCCCTGCCGTGACCGTAGACGGAGTAGAACAGGATGCCGGCGGGCAGCCCCACCGCCGCCGCGCCGCCGAGGGCCTGGACGAGGGGTGCGACGTTGTAGAACAGGGGGACCCAGCGGAGCACGCGGGCCTCGAGCTGAAGGCCGTAGTGCAGGCCGACGAAGCCCATGGCGATTGCGGCGAGGGGGCGCAGCGTGGCGAGCACCTGCTGGTCGAGCAGGTCGAGACCGAGGGGACCGAGCAGGACGCCGACGAGCAGGAACTCGGAGCCGGTGACGAAGAGCAGGCGCAGACCCGCGGGCAGGTGCAGTCGCTCGGGCCGTCGGCGAGCACCGGCGATCACGATCAGCATCAGGCCGGTCAGGGCGAGAATCTTGCTCACTGCGGGATCGGACTCGGCCCCGAACAGACGTCAGTCATCGGGACTAGGGGGCGCTGGGAGAGACGGGGCGTTCGGGAGTGGAATCGCCGCCGTCCACGGCCTGGTAGGCAGCGAAAGCGCCGACGGCCACCACGCCGATCTTGCCGGCCAGGGGAAAGCCCTTCCACCACCTGGTCAGTCTCGAGCCGAGGCGTGCCGGAGCGCCGCCACCGGAGGCACTGCGCCCGGGGGGCAGGCTGGTGCCGGAGATCCGGATTTCAAGGCGCTCGATGGCCCCCGGCGCGAGGGTGATCTCCCTGGAGAGCACCGGGAACTCGGCTCCCTGTTCATCGAAGGCCACCAGCCGATAGCGGCCGGGCGGCAAGTCGCTGACGTTGAAGTGACCGTCTGCGCTGGCCGGGGCGGAGATGAAAAGGTCGCCTTCGGCGGAGCGCAGACCTACCTGGTAGCCGACGGCCGGCAGGCCTTCGGCGCTGAGCAGGACTCCTCGCAGGGAGGCGGTCGCCGCCTGGGCAAGGAGGGGGCCGAAGGGGCTTGCCAGAAGCACGGCGAGCAGAATCCACGGGGCTGGGGCGCGGGAAGACATGGGAGTTCTCCAGAAACCGGAGACTAAGACTACACGAATCCGTTCACATGCCACCCCCTGCGGAGTAGGGCGTTGGCCCCGGGACCATTGCGGGTATGCTGCGCTGATGATGGTGATCGGATCGGAAGGCTCGGCTTCGGGCTCTGAAGGGCGGACGATCGTTGCGCGTGCCACGCCCCCGGGGCGCAGCGCCTTGGCGATCGTGCGGCTTTCGGGGCCGGCAACGCGCGAGGTGCTCGGGGCGGTCGTCGGCCCGGGTCCGGCGGCCGGTCTGCAGGCCCGTCGACCGCGCCTGCTGGTGGTTTTCGATCGCCTGGGGCGGGGCATCGATCGCGCGCTGATCACCCTCTTCCCTGCCCCCGCCAGCTATACCGGAGAGGATCTGGCCGAGATTTCCCTCCACGGCGCCCCTGCGGTGGTGGAGGAGGTCGTGCGGGTCTGCCTCGAGGCGGGTGCCTCGCCCGCAGAGCCCGGGGAGTTCACCCTCAAGGCCCTCGAGGCCGGGAAGATCGATCTGGCCCAGGCCGAGGCGGTGGCCGATCTGGTGGAGGCGGTCAGCGTCGAGCAGGCCCACGTGGCCACGCGGCAGCTCGGCGGCGAGGTTTCCCGGGCCTTGCGCCCGCTGGCGGAGGAAGTGCTCGGGCTGGTGGTGGACGTGGAGGCCAGCCTCGATTTCGCCGAGGAAGAGTCGGCTCTGGCCGATCCGGGGCAGGCGGCGGCGGAGCGGTGTCGCGATCTGGCCGAGCGGCTGGCGATGGTGGCACGGCGCTCGGAGTCCGCCTGTCGCATCCGGGAGGGGGCCCGAGTCGTGCTCGTGGGTCCGCCGAATGCAGGTAAGTCATCCCTGTTCAATAGGTTAGCTGGATTCGAGAGGGTTCTGGTCTGCTCCGAGCCGGGCACCACCAGGGACCTGATCGAAGAGGTGATCGTTCTCGAGGGTCTGCCGGTGGTGCTGGTGGATGCTGCGGGCATCGGAGCGAGCGACTCCCTCGCCGAGCGGGCGGGAATGGAACGGGCTCTGGGTGCGGCCCGGGCCGCTGCCCTGGTGCTGAGGGTCTTCGACCCGTCGGCCTCCGACCAGGCCGGAGAGCCGCCGCCAGCGCCGGAGGGCGTGGCGGAGATTCTCGTAGGGACCCACGCCGATCGGCCGTGGCTCTCCCCTGCCCCGGAGTCGGCGCTGGCAGTCTCGTCGCTGACGGGCGAAGGCATCGAGGCCCTGCGACGGGAGGTGGCGCGGCGGCTGCAAGCGCCCGGTGTCGCCAGCCCCGAAAGCGTGGCCCTGGCTACCGAGCGGCATCGCCGCCTGGCGATGGAGGCTCACGGCCACCTGCTCGCCGCCGCGGAGGTGCTCGACAGCGCGGCGGTGACCGAAGTGGCTGCAGCGGAACTGCGCGCTGCGCTCGGAGCCTTCGAGGAGATCCTTGGCGCCGTGGGTCCCGAAGATCTGCTCGGAAGGATCTTTTCCCGCTTCTGCATCGGGAAGTAGAGTGTTCTGCGCCTTGTGAGCGTCCCCCTGATCATGACCGGGGTCGGCCGATGAGTGACCCCGGCCATCGTGGTGGAACCCTCTCTCAGCGGCGGAAATGGCCACGGTGCGGGGATGGGCGGGGTTTTGACCGCCAGTCGGAAGCGAGCGAGGACGTGCCCGGGGAATGTCGGCGCGCTGACACTTCGCTTTTTGTTCGCGTTTGGCCTCTCAGGGGCCGTTGGCCGGTCTGCGGGCCAGCAGGAGCGCCCCTTTCGCGTGGGAGCGCAGGGGAAGGATGTGGCTGCTGCAGCCGATCCGGTCCAGGGTTTCCGCGACTTGTCGGGCATCCTGGGCTGACAGCCAGGTCAGCAGCGTCGGTGCCGCTCTGGTCTGGAGGACTTCCCTGGCCCAGGTTTCGGGATGGGGGAAGGCGCGGAAGGTGACGATGTCTGCGGTGGGTAAGTCGGCGGCGTTTCGAATCCGCTCCTGCCGCACCTCCACTCTGTCGGTCCAGCCGAGGCGCTGGACCGTAGACCGAAGAAAGTCCACTTTTCGCCCCACGGATTCGTAGAGCACGCCCCTCCACTCGGGAAATCCCGCCAGCACGCCCAGAGCGGGATAGCCGTTGCCGCTGCCCAGGTCCACCAGCAAGCCGTGGTCCCCTGCCCCCGCCTCGCGCAGGGCGACGACTCCCTCCCAGGACTCCAGCAGGTGACGCAGCACACCGGTGCTCCCATCCCGAATCGCCGTCAGGTTGATCCGGGTGTTCCAGCGATAGAGTTCGGCCAGGTGCAGGGTCAGGGCTCCGATGGTGTTCTTCGGAGGAAGGGCCAGCCCCCGACTGGCGAAAGCGCGGCGGGTGAGTTCGAGCAGCTCTTCCTGGCTGGGGGGCGTCGGTTGCCGGCCGGGTGCCATCAGCTCGCGGCCCTCTCGCCGCGTACGAGGGCCGAGGCCAGCAGGGCGAGCGCCGCGGGGGTGACCCCCGGGATGCGAGCGGCCTGGCCAAGACGGGTCGGGCGCGATTCCTCGAGTCGCTGGCGAATCTCGTGAGACAACCCCGGTACCTGCTGGTAGGTGAAATCTTCCGGGATCGGCACGGCCTCCAGGCGCTCGAGGCGTCTGGCCTCACGCTTCTCGATCTCCAGATAGCCCCGATAGCGCATCGCGGCTACCAGGGAGTCGAGGTCGGCTCGGGGCCACCGGGTCACGTGGGGAGCAGCCTGCTCGAGCACCTCGAGGGGGGCCTCTCCCCGGCGGATCCGGTGGCCGGGGGTGTCTTTCACCTTCTCCCCGGGGTCGAGGTCGGCGAGGGCTCGATCGATCTGCTGCCAGCGGATCTTCGCTCGCCGATGTTTCTCCTGATCGATCAGTCCCAGCCGGCGCCCCAGGTCGGCGAGCCGGCGATCGGCCGTGTCGGGAGCCAGGGACAGGCGCATCTCCGCGCGGGAGGTGAACATACGGTAGGGCTCGAGTACGCCACGCAAGGTGAGGTCATCGACCAGTACCCCCAGATAGCTTTCGAGCCGGGAAGGGATCCAGGGATCGAGTCCTCGATGCGCCAGCACGGCATTGGCTCCGGCCACCAGTCCCAGGGCTGCCGCCTCTTCGTAGCCGGTGGTGCCGCAGATCTGGCCTGCCAGGAACAGTCCCGGCAGAGCCCGGACCTCCAGGGATCCGCGCAACTGGGTGGGCGGAGCGTAGTCGTACTCCACCGCATAGCCGTGGCGTGCGATCACCGCGTTCTCGAGTCCCGGCACCGAGCGGACCATCCGCTCCTGGATTTCTTCTGGAAGGCTGGTGGACATCCCATTGATGTAGACCCAGGGATGCTCGAGTCCCATCGGCTCGAGATGGAAGAGGTGCTGGTCCCGGTCGGGAAACCGGACGACCTTGTCCTCGAAGGACGGGCAGTAGCGGGGGCCGTGGCTGCTGATCTTTCCCGTATAGAGGGGCGAGCGATTCAGGTTGGCCCGGACCAGGTCGTGGGTCTCGCAGGTGGAGTGAGCGATGTGGGTTACCCGCTGTGGGAGAGCCGGCACAAATGACTGCTGCGCAAGGTTTTCGAAGCTCAACGGCACGGGCTGTTCGTCTCCCGGCTGGACCTCGACAGCGCTGTGATCGATGGAATCCGCCAGGATACGCGGTGGGGTCCCGGTCTTGAATCGTTCGAGCTTCAGGCCGTTGCGGCGAAGGGCGGAACTCAGGGCGGTGGCAGCAGCTTCCCCTGCCCTGCCGCCTTCGTAAACCTGCTCGCCCCGGAACAGGCGACCGCCGAGGAAGGTGCCGGAGGTGAGGATCACCGCCGAGGCCTCGATCACTTCCCCCGCCCCGGTAA
>JALTMS010000299.1 GCA_027001345.1 Acidobacteriota bacterium
CGGCGGACTCCTCCTCCGATCTGATTCCTTCATCCGATCTCTCCGAGCCCCTCGCTCTCGAACTGCGCTGTACCTGCCGCTGCGGGGAAATCTTCGTTGCGGTCGATCCGGGTGAAGACGAGTGCAAGGATGTCACCGGCCGGGAATGCATCACCAGGGGCGGTCAGGTTTCGAACCTCGACGAGTGCGCCATGCGCTATATCGATGTCACCAAGATCGGTGGTGAACTCGAGCCGGAACTCATCGGCATCGGCCCGAGTCGCTGATCGAAGCGGCCGCGGGCGGTCTCTGGCCGTACACTTTCGCAACGACCCCGCGGCGGGGGTGTCTTCGCCGCGGGGCTCGTGCCGGAGACTCTCGATGCGCCGCTCCGCCGTTGTGCTCTGCCTGCTGCTGTTCGCCTCGGCCTGGCCCGCCGCGCCGGCCCTCGGACCCGCCACCCCGCGGCCGGTGGGCCCCGACGGACGGGCGGTTTACCGACTGGCCCAGCTCGACGCCTCCGCCGAGGCCCAGTACGCAACACTGATCCGCCTCGGCATGATCATCGAGCGCCGACCTGACGGCGCGCTCCTCGCCTACCTCTCCCCCGCCGAAGAGCGCAAGCTCGAGGCGATGGGCATCGGCTGGCGGGAAGTTGCGGTCCCCGGTCCGATGACGGGGGAAGATGCCGCGGGCTACCACGACTACGACCAGCTCACCGCAGCCTTGCAGCAAGTCGCCGCCGACCATCCGCAGATCACCCGCCTGGTCTCCGCCGGTCAAACCGTCCAGGGGCGTGAACTGTGGTGGATGCTGATCACCGACCAGCCCGACACCGAGGAAGATGAGCCGGGCTTCAAGTACATTTCCACGATGCATGGCGACGAGCCGGTGGGCACCGAGATGCTGCTCCGCCTGATCGACTTGCTCACCGACGGCTACGGCAGCGACCCACGCGCGACCCGCATCGTCGACGAGGTCGAAACCTGGATCATGCCGATGATGAACCCGGACGGCAATGCCCTCAGCCAGCGTTTCAACGCCAACGGCGTCGACCTGAACCGCAACTTCCCCGACCGGATCGACGACCCCCAGGACCGACCCGACGGCCGCGAGCCGGAGACCCAGGCGATCATGGGCTGGCAGGACGCGCACACCACCTCCGTGTCGGCCAACTTCCACACCGGCGCGCTGGTGGTGAACTACCCTTACGACAACAACGAAACCCATTCGAACGTCTACACCGCCACGCCCGACGACGATCTGATGATCGATCTCTCGGTGGACTACTCCGAAGACAATGCCCCGATGTACGGCTCGGCCGTCTTCGACCAGGGCATCACCAACGGCGCCGAGTGGTACGCGGTCTCCGGGGGGATGCAGGACTGGAACTACGTCAACCGGGGCGACATCGAAGTGACCATCGAACTCAACGACATCAAGTGGCCCCCCGCCAGCCGCCTCGACAGCCTGTGGAACGACAACCGTCAGTCGCTGCTCTCCTACCTCGAGCGCTCTCTGACCGGCGTGCGCGGGCGCGTGACCGATGCCGAGACCGGCGCGCCCCTCGCCGCCCGCTTGCAGGTCGAGGGGCGGGACTCGACCTTCTTCTCAGATCCCGAGGTGGGCGACTACCACCGCCCGCTGCCCGCCGGTACTTTCAACCTGCTCATCGATGCCCCGGGCTACGCCTCCGCCACCAGGAACTTCACCGTGGTCGATCCGCGAGCCGATGCGGTGCGTGTGGATGTCGCCCTGACGCCCCTGGACACTCGTCTCGAGCACGTCGAGCACCGACTGGTCGAAGACAGCGACGGCGATGGCTACCTGGAAGCCGGCGAGGCCGGACGCCTGGCGATCACTCTGCGCAATGCGGGCCGCGCGGCGACCGGCGTGGCGGGTGATCTGCTACCGGTCAGTGCCTGGGGTTCGAGCAGCGAAGGGGGAAGCTGGCCCGACCTCGATGCAGGTGCCGAAGGGGAGAGCCTGCCACCCCACCCCGCCATTGCCGCCGCGGCTGGGACGCCGCCGGGACACAAGCTGGGCTTCGCCGTGGTCTGGAGCACGGCCGAAGGCAAGCGGGGCACCACCGACGCCTTCTTCGTTCCGGTGGGCGCCCCCACCACCGACCAGCACCCCGCCGGCGGACTGCCCCTGCCGATCAACGACAATGCAACCACCTCCAGCCCCCTCGAGCTGAGCAGCGACCGGGAGATCGAAGAGATCAACGTGCGCGTCGATCTGACTCACAGCTACATCGGCGATCTGACGGTGACCCTGGTGGCCCCCGACGGCACGCGGGTCCGGCTGCACGACAGGTCGGGGGGCGCGACGGCCGACATTCACACCTGGTACGACACCGACACTCCCAGCGTCGATGACCTCGGCCAGCTCGCGGGCAAGGCCAGTGCCGGCACCTGGACCCTGGAGGTAAAAGACAGCGCCAGCGGTGACGAGGGCAGCCTCGACGGCTGGACCCTCGAGGTCATCTCACGGCCCTTCGAGGACCCTCTCGCCGAGGTGCTCCTGCGGCAGGTGGTCACCACGTCCGAGGGATCGGTGGAACTCGACTGGTGGCCCGTGGGCAGCGCCGACAGCTATCGGATCTACCGCAGTGACGACCCCTCCCGCGCCTCTGCCTTCATCGATGCCACCGCGGAAGATTCGGATCCCACCGACACGCACTTCGTCGATGGCGATTCCCGCTCCTTCCTCTGCTGGATCGTCAGCGCCGAGGGGCATACCGGCGAGGGGCTGTGGGGTCACTTCGGTCGCTGATCGGCAGGCGGGCGCCCGGCATCCGCGGGCGGATCCCAGGCGAACACCGCGCCGTCGTCGGCGAAGACGGCCTTCGGCGGACAGCCTGCCGCCCCCAACGCCTCGTCGAGCAGCCGCGGCCCCTTCGCACGCACCTCGGCCGACAGGTGCGTGAAGACCACCGAGGCGGACTCCACTCGGCTCAGGCTCCCCCGCCACTCCTCCCACGAACAGTGACCCGGCGTTCCCGCGCGGAGTTCCGTGCACTCGGCCACCAGGCAGGCCGCCCCCCGCGCCGCCTCGAAGATCGCCTCGACCATCGCCGTATCCCCGGTGAAGGCCAGCGCCACCCCACCGGGCTCTTCGACCCGCAGCAGCAAGGCATGACCCTCGCTGCCGTGCTCGGCAGGCCAGGTCTCGACGTTCAACGAGGCGAGCCTCTCGCGTCCTCTCGGGGGCAATTCGATGAAGTCGAGGACGAAAGGCAGTCGCGTATCGATCACCTCGCCGTAGGCGGCCCGGCACACCGCCTCGACCCGACAGCGCGTGCCGGCAGGCCCGGCGATCGACAGCGGATGCCGGCGATCGTGGTTGAAAGCCAGGTCGATCAGCAGGTAGGGCAGGCCGCCGATGTGGTCACCGTGGAAATGGGTCAGGACCACCCCTTCGAGGCGCCCGGGATCGAGCCCGCAACGGCGCAGACCTTGCAGCGCCGTCGCGCCGAAATCCACCATCCAGACTCCGGCCCGCGTCTCGAGCCAGTAGCAGGAGTGACCACGCCCGGCGGCATTGTAGGCATCGGCCGAACCGATCACGACCAGACGCACCCTCAGCCCCCGATGTGCGACATCTCGACCCGCGGCTCGTCGCCGCCATCCTGGCTGCGCAGCTCGGAGTAGCGGTCGCTGCGCACCGCCCAGCATCTTCGCACCAGGGCCTCGAGCCGCTCGTCGCTGGCCCCCTGGCGCAGGGGTGAGCGCAGATCGAGACCCGTCCCCGCAAACAGGCAGAGGTAGAGCCTCCCCTCGGGAGACAGCCGGGCCCGGGTGCAGCCGCGGCAGAAGGGCTGGCTGACCGAAGCGATCACGCCGACCTCGCCGGCACCATCCTTCATCCGCCAGCGGCGGGCGACCCGACCGAGTTCGGGCTCCTCGATCGCCTCGAGGGGAAACTCCTGATCGATGCGGGCGATGATTTCCTCGGCGGGTACCACCTGCTCGAGTTCCCAGCCGTGAGAGCGACCGGCATCCATGTATTCGATGAAGCGCAGCACCACCCCGCTGCCGCGAAAACGACGCACCATGGGCAGGATCTGATCGTCGTTGATGCCCCGGCGCAGCACCACGTTGACCTTCACCGGCGCAAGCCCCGCGGCCAGCGCCGCGTCGATCCCCTCGAGCACTCGCTCGACCGGTATGCTGCTATCGCTGATGAGCCGGAACGATGCGGGCTCGATCGAGTCGAGGCTGATGGTCACCCGGTCCAGCCCCGCAGCCTCGAGAGCGGCGGCTCGGTCGGCCAGCAACACCCCGTTGGTGGTCAGGGTCAGGTCGTCCAGGCCGTCGATCGCCGCCAGGCGCTCGACGAGGACCGGCAAGTCCCGGCGGATCAGCGGCTCGCCTCCGGTCAGGCGCACCTTGCCCACCCCCAGGCCGACGAAGATCCGCACCAGCCGCTCGATCTCCTCGTAGGTCAAGACCTCGGAGCGGTCCAGAAAGCGGTACTCGCGACCGAAGACCTCCCGTGGCATGCAGTAGCGGCAGCGAAAGTTGCAGCGGTCGGTGACGGAGACCCGCAGGTCGCGCAGTGGGCGGGAAAGCTGGTCGAAGGTGGCCATGGGCGGCGATTGTAGCCGATGGCCGCGCGGCGGGCAGAGCCGCCGACGACCCGCCGCCGGGCGCGACTCAGTTCGGGTCGCGCCGGGGGGCGACGGCCAGCGCGGGCCGGCCGGCGGCGTGGCGCTGCAAGTGCTCGAGTCTCCCGTCGAGCCAGGTCGACTCCACCGGCAGCGAGGAGGCCAGTGCCGTCCAGCCGAGGGTCCGCTGGGCGAAGACCATCGCCACCCGGTCGCCCTGGTGGAAATGCCGGACGGCATCCGGAGGCAGGCGGAGGGTGTAGCGCTGCCCCGCATCCGGAACCTGAACCACCACCTGGGGAGGGGTGACCCGGGCGACCTGGAAGCGACCCTCCACGCCGGGTCCCAGGCTGGCCAGCCAGGGGGCCGCCGCCTTTTCGAGACAGTGCTGAAGGGCCGCGAAGCGCCGATAGACCGGTGCCTGCTCGACCAGGACCCGGCCGAGGCCGGCCAGATCCCAG
>JALTMS010000300.1 GCA_027001345.1 Acidobacteriota bacterium
TCACCGTTGGTGTCGCTCCCGGCGGCAACGGAAGCACCCAGCTCGTCGCCGGCGGCGGCGCCGCGGAAGGCGGTGCCCTTGCCGGTGGCCGGATCGCGGATCTCGCTCAGGGGCACGAGGCCGTGGCCCACGCTGTCGAGGCTGGCACCGGCGAGAATGAAGGCTTCACCCGCACCGCTGCGTCCCGCAGGGCTGGCGCCGGGAGCACCCATGACGATCTCGGCGTAGAGGTTGCCGTCATGGTCCGGGATCAGGGCCACGGAGGTGCCCAGGCGCATGTCGGGTTGATCGCCGAAGCTCTTGAGACCATCCCGGCTGCCGGGCTTACCGCTGCCCATGTCGTCGACTTCGGTGATGCCGCGGGAGTTGGGCTCCGTGTCGAGATAGGTGCCTCCGCCATCGGGCTGGAGCGCATCGGTGCCGTCGTCGAAGTCGACGAAAGGAGCGCCCATCAGCACGTCCCCCCGGCCGTCGCCGTCGAAATCCTCCCCGGCGGAGATCGACCAGCCGAGGCCGTCACCGTCCGCCTTGCCCAGGTAGGTCACGCCGTCGATGCCCCCCGGCGGATCGGCGCCCACCAGCGAGAGATCCACCGGTGAGGTGAGGGCCGGGTCGCCGTAGACCAGGTAGACCTCTCCCCGGTCGGTGATGCCGCTGCGATCCGCGGCGGGAGCACCGATCAGCACCTCCCCGAGGCCGTCGTCGTTGAGATCCCTGGAGAGGGCCACCGCGTGGCCCGCCCGGTCGCCGGAGGCGATGCCGAGGTAGGTCAGGTCGGCGATGCCGGCGATCTCCACCGTGTCGCTGACGGCGGGGTCGCCCAGGTTGGGGTAGTCCGCCGGATCGAAGTAGACCAGGTAGGCCTTGCCCGTGCCCGTCGCCGTCGAGCCGTCGTGCTGCTCGGCGCCGAAGAGCAGGTCGGGGGTTCCGTCGCCGTTGACATCGGCGTTGCCCGCCACCGATGCGCCCAGCCGGTCGCCGGGCGCCGCACCGACGAAGATCACGTCCGGCTGCTTGCGCTCGGCCTCGATCGTCGAGCCCAGGTAGAGCAGCACGCGGCCCCGGTCGGCGGTGCCATCCTGGTCGTAGCCGGGAGCGCCCACCACCCAGTCCGCCAGGCCGTCGCCGTTGACGTCGCCGGCGGGCGCCGTGGAGCTGCCGAGTTGCTCGTTGTCCTGCTCTCCCTCCGAGATCTCCCCCGCACTCGAGAGGGGCAGCTCGTTGGGCGAGGAGGAGGCCTCGGTGCGGAACTCGGAGCGGAAGGGCTCGAGGGGATCGCCGTCGAGGTCGAGGATGCCTGAGGTCAGCTCGATCTCGTAGATCGCGTCGTTGGCGAGCGTGCCGTCCGCATCGTACTCGGCGGACAGGCCGTCGCTGGTCAGACCCACCTCGCCCGGGACGAGCACGCCGTCCCGCCGCAGCAGGAAGGTGTCGGCGGTCCCGTCCCCATCGGTATCCCCCACCGTGGCGGGGTCGACCGGCTCGGAGAAGTGCACCGTGGCGGTGACGTAGACCGCCGCGCCATCGGTATCGTCTCCCGGAAGGACGGAGGTCACGATGGGTCCCTCGCAGGCGTCGCCGGTGCCGTCTCCATCGGCGTCCGCCTGGAGCGCATCGGCCACCGCGGGACAGAGGTCGCAGGCGTCGCCCACCCCGTCGCCGTCGCCATCCTCCTGGCCAGGGTTGGGCGTCGCCGGGCAGTTGTCGTCACAGCCCGCCGTGGCGCCGCCGGTGCAGGGGTCGTCGCTGCCATCGCCGTCGTCCTCGGCGACGGCATCCCGGTCGAAATCGTCCGGGTCCCAGGTGTTGACCCTCGCCACCGGCCAGTTGACGCTGTCGCGCCAGCCGTTGTAGGGCACGACCGCCACCCCCCCGGCGGCCGCGGCGAGGCTCCGCTCAGCATGGAGGCCATAGAGCGCCCCCTGGCCTTCTCCCCGGTCGATGCGCTTCGGAGCGCTCCAGGTCGCACCGGCGTCGGAGGAGTAGACGCCGAGGATCGAGTAGGCGGTTCCCGCGCTGGCATCGCTCCAGAGGATCCAGGCGCGCCCCGCCCCATCCGTGGCGATATGGGGCCAGATGGACCACTGAGGCGGGTCGGGAACCGCCTCGTCGAGGCGAACCGGGGCCCCGAAGGTGATCCCCCCGTCGGTGGAGCGGATGACGCGGACCGACCTGTCGGCCGTATCGAGGTAGCTGACCAACATCACCCCACCCGCGGGATCGACGAAGGCGGAGCCCCGCATCTTGAGGTGATTCTGGGAGGCCGTGGCGGGCCCGATGGGAGCATCGGAGGACCAGCTCGAGCCGTCCCAGCGGGCGCGGTAGAGCACCCCCTGGCCGCTGCGGTAGTCGGTCCAGGTAACGACGGCGTTGCCTGCGTCGTCGCAGGCGATGTCGGGATAGTTGCTGTGGGCCGCAGTGGCGTCGGCGACCAGCTCCGTGGTGGCGCTGAAGGTGGCCCCCCCATCGTCGCTAGTCCGCGCGAAGATCTTCCGGTAGGTGTTCGTGGCATCGAGCCCCAGCCAGGCAAGGCGGATCTTGTTGCCGTCGCTGCCGTCGACACAGATCCGCGGCCAGCGGTTCCACCCGCTAGGGCGCCCATCCGCGTCGATGGTGGTCAGGCTCACGCCCCCGTCGTGGGAGTGGGCGAGCCAGACGGTCGACCAGTCGCTCCAGGTCACATAGACATGACCGTCGCGGGCGACCAGGTCGGTAGAGGGCGCCTCGTACCAGTAGCTGAGCCCCATATCGTAGTTGCCGGCCGAGGAGGAGAGCAGGTGGTCGGTGGGTTGCCAGCTCGCCCCGCCATCGGGGGAGTAGTTGAAGCGCAGCTCCCGGGAGCTGGTAGTCCGGTTGTCCGCGGAGTAGGCCAGGTAGACCCGGCCATCCGGAGTCGAGGCGAGAGCGGGCTCGGCGTCACTGGCGTAGCTGGACGAGTCGGTGTCTCCGACCTCGATCGGCGTCGACCAGGTACGGCCGTCGTCGCTGCTCGCGGCGACGAAGATATCAGTGTTCAGGCCCGCGGTGTCGGCGAGAAAGGCCACGTAGGCCCGGCCGGCGCCGTCGGCGCTGGCGGTGGCCTGGAAGTAGCTTTCCGGGCCTCGCGTTCCCGCGTCGGCTCCGAGGAACTGATCGGCGCCGAACGTGAGCGGCTCGGCCGGTGAGTGGTCGGTCCAGAGATCGAGTTCGCCGCCGGCCGTGCGCCGGTCGGCGGAGAGCACGATCAGCTCGTCGTCGCCGGCCGCGCCGAGGCTCGCGAGCCAGCGGAAGGTCTGCCCCGGGGTGTCGTCGTTGACCCGCACCTCGGCTCCCCAGGAGACCCCGTCATCGAGGGAGGTCCGGAGATAGATGTCCCCCCGGGCGCCGCGGGACGAGTCATCCTGGCCCCCGAAGGGCTGATCCCGGGTGTCGATCCACACCGCGGCCCAGGTTCCGGCGCTCGTCCGCACCGCACCCCTGAGCCCGTCCGAGTAGGTCGATGTGAGGAGCAGGGGAGCGGAGAAGCCGGTCGAGGCGCCGCTGCCGGTCGAATGGTGGACGCGAAGGGAGCCATTTATCGCCGAGAAGAGCTGGGTGTTTCCCGGGCCGGAGTAGAGGGAGGGTGTGAAGGCATTGGAACTGAAGCTGTTCTCCGTGTAGGCGGATTCATAGGTCGCGCCCTGGTCCACCGACCGTACGGCCTGAAGCTCCGTGTTGTTGTCGGCGGCTCGCTGCCGGTTGAAGGCGACCAGGACCGTACCGTCGCCGGCCACCGCGGCGGCGAGCTTCGAGGGGGTCCCGGAGGCGAGCCCCGGCGCCTGGGAGGGGATCACCTGGGCTGCGAAACTCAGCCCGCCGTCGGTGGAGACGCGGGAGTAGATCTCGGTCCCGGAGCCCTGATCCTGGATCCAGTAGACGTAGAGCCTTCCCGCCGCGTCGAAGACCAGCGCCTCCTCCGTGGAGGGGTAGGTCTCCGCCGCCACGGCATCATCGATCCGCAGCGGCTCGGACCAGCTCTCCCCGCTGTCGCTGCTGGCCATCAGGTAGGGGTCCCCCCGGCGATCCCGGTAGAGCAGCGCCACCCGGCCGTCATCAGTGGCGGCCATGTACCAGCCATTCCACAACCCGTCGAGATCGGCGCCCCGGCGGAGGTAGATCGGCTCGCTCCAGCTCTCGCAGCGGTCATCGCTGCGGGTGAGCATCACGGCCACGCCTCCCTCTGGATCGGCGACCAGAAGCAGTACGAAGACCTTCCCGCCCGTGGTCGGCCGGGGCATGGCGAGCATCACGGGGGGCTCGCCGCTGCCCGCGCCGAACACATCGGCGGGAGCGGACCAGGTGGCGCCGGCGTCCGGCGAGGTGAGCGTTCGCATCCGCAGCCCCTCCGTCTCGACGATGCAGGCCTGCCCGCTGCTCCAGCCGAAGACGAGGGCGAACAGATCGTCGCTGGGCCGGGTGGAGATCAACGCGCTGAGATTGGTCTCCTCCGCCGGGATATCCACGTAAGCCCCCCCACCGCCGAGAAGCTCGGTCGGGGCGGCGGCGGAACCCGCGAAGGGAGAGCCCGCTTCCGAGGAGAAGGGCCCGAGAGAGGGCGGGCTTCCGGAGTGGGGACCCAGCAGCTCCTCCACTGGATCCGCCGAGACCGGCATGCCGGTCATCCCCGGCCCAACGAGAACGAAAAGGAACATCACGAAGGCAACGCAGCGCCGGGCGGTGACCATGACTCCTCCTCCATCGGTTCAGGACTGCAAACACCATGGCTCCATCCGGTAAGGCGACAAAAACTCCGGCGAGGGGCAGAAGAAAAACTGGAGCGCTCAACTCTGCGGGGCAGAAGGTGCAGCACGCCCTTCCCCGCCCACGGCAGCACGCTAACTAGCCCACGGAAACCTGTTATGATCGACAGGCGAAGATGAAACGGAAAGTGGATCAGAGCGGCCATGAACGAGGACGAGACCAGGACGTTTCACGCGGGATCCGATGAGGAGGGTCCGACTCTCGCCCCCGACGGGAGCGGCCCCGCGCCCTCGCGGCCCCGCCCCGACTCGGTGGGGGGCTACAGAATCAT
>JALTMS010000301.1 GCA_027001345.1 Acidobacteriota bacterium
CGGCGCCCTTGGGGTGCCAGAAGGCCAGGCCGCCTCCTGCCACTTCCTGAATGGTGAACAGGTCGAGTTCTTTGCCGAGGCGGCGGTGATCGCGGCGCCGCGCTTCTTCGAGGCGATGGAGGTGCGCTTCGAGCTGCTCGGTGGTGGGAAAGGCGGTGCCGTAGATCCGCCAGAGCATCTCGTTTTCTTCGCTGCCCAGCCAGTAGGCTCCCGCCACGGAGAGCAGCTTGAAGGCGCCGGCCTTGCGGGTGCTCGGCAGGTGAGGGCCGAGGCAGAAGTCGCGGAAGCCACCCTGTTCGTAGTAGGAAGCGGTCTCGCCGGCCTTGGTGCGCACGAAGTGAAGCTTGTAGGGCTCGTCCTCGGCGGTGAAGAGTTCGATCGCCTGTTGCTTCGGAACTTCGTGACGGACGATGCGGAAGTTGCGCTTGATGATCTTTTTCATCCGCGCTTCGATGCGCGGCAGGTCGTCGTCAGTGAAGGGCTCGTCCCGCTGGAAGTCGTAGTAAAAGCCGTCCTCGATGGCCGGGCCCTGGGCGATCTTGGTCTCGGGCCACAGCTCCTTGACCGCCTGGGCCATGATGTGTGCTGTGGAGTGGCGGTAGATCTCGAGCGCGTCGGGGTCCTCGGGGAGGATCAGTGAGAGGTGCACCGAAGCCCGAAGTGGCGCGTGCAGATCGACCGGCAAGCCGTCGGCCCGCGCGGCGATCGCCCGGTCGAGATCCGGCAACTCGGCCAGCTTGGCGACGTCGAAAGGAGAACTACCCGCCGGAGCGGCGACCACGGTGCCGTCGGGGAGGGTGATCTTCATCTCCTCCCCGGCGCTGTCTGCGTGGTTCATCGCTCACCTCCTCCCGCTTCCGGGGCGACGCAAAAGACCCCGGCCGGACACGACACCCCACCCTCCGGGGGGGTGTCCTCCGGTAGCCGGGGTGGTAGGCGCGGGCGGTTTCGAACCGCCGACCTCCACGATGTCAACGTGGCGCTCTCCCGCTGAGCTACGCGCCTGCCTTTTCTGGCATGGTTCCCGGCTGCAGGCTCGCTGAGCCGAGGACGGCGAATCCTAGCAGGGCCCCCGACCCCTGTCAACAAATGGGAGGTGGCCCGAAAAGATCTCCCAGTGGGGCGCAATCCGTAGACCTGCTGGAAGTTACGGGCGCTCCGGCGAGAGGCGGACGCCTCCCGCCGTCAACTGTCGCGCGGCCAGCGACTTGGCTGCAGGAGGCACGCCGCTGCCGAGCCTCGAGCGAGGGGGAAGGTCGAGAGGATGACGAAAGTAAAGGGAAGTTTTCCCCGGAGTTGCGGCCCCTCGAGACCTTCCGCTAGAATCCCGCCTGCCGATGGGGGCGCAGCGCGGGTGTGGTGTGCGCCGCCAAGTGGTGTCGGGTCCGGACTTCAGCTCACTCGGTGGGATGGCCGCTGAGCGGGTTGTCGTCTCTCCAGCTCGGGGCTCATGCCCGGGAGGAGCCTCCCTATGGAAGCGATTCTTGCCCTGGAAGACGGAAGAGTCTTCCGCGGTCGAAGTCTGGGCATGGTGGGGTTGACCACTGGTGAGGTTGTCTTCAACACGGGGATGACCGGCTACCAGGAGATCATCACCGACCCGTCTTACCGGGGGCAGATCGTCACGCTCACCGTGCCCCATGTGGGCAACACGGGGATCAACGATGACGATCCCGAGTCTTCGCGGCCCCAGGCTTCCGGGCTGGTGGTCCGTGACGGTTCACGTTACTCCTCGTCCTGGCGCAGCCTGGTGGATCTCGATCACTTTCTGCGTACACACCACATCGTCGGGATCGAAGAACTCGACACCCGGGCGCTGACCCGTCATCTGCGCAGCGCGGGGGTGCTGCGTGGCTGCCTGGCATCGAACGGCTGCTCGGTCGAGCAGGCGTTGGCGGCGGCGCGCCAGGCGCCGGCTCTCGAGGATCAGGACCTGGTCTCCCAGGTCACTTGCAGCGAGGTGCAGCGCTGGACCCAGGGGCGTGGACCGCTCTCCGGGAAGGGGGCGGCACCACGGGGGCAAGGCCGCCGAATCGCGGTGCTCGACTGCGGGATCAAGCGCAATATCCTGCGCCTGCTGGTCGATCGGGGTTTCGACGTGACGGTGTTTCCCGCCGGGACGCCGGCGGACGCAATTCTGGCCAGCGAGCCGGAAGGACTGTTCCTTTCCAACGGCCCCGGTGATCCCGCCGTGTGCACCGCACTGGTGGAGACCATCGGACGGCTGATCGGAACCGTACCGGTGTTCGGCATCTGCCTGGGGCATCAACTGGCCTGTCGAGCTCTCGGTGCGCGCACCTTCAAGTTGAAGTTCGGACACCGCGGCACCAACCACCCGGTGCGGGACGAACGTAGTGGACGGGTAGCGATCACCTCTCAGAATCACGGTTATGCCGTCGATCCCGACTCACTGCCCGCCGAGCTGGAAATCACCCATCGCTCGCTCTACGACGGGACGGTGGAAGGCGTGGCCCATCGGGAAGTGCCGTTGATGACGGTGCAGTTTCATCCGGAGGCGGCTCCGGGACCCCACGATGCGTGGGATCTGTTCGAAGATTTCGTGGACCTGGTCGAGCAAAGGCGGCCGCTGGGAGACCTCTCTCGGCGTCGCACGGCCTAGGCCGGCGTCTGGCGTCGGTTCGGAGGATTGGGATGGCGGACTGGAAGTCACCGATGCGGGCGGACCCCAGCGAGTGGCTGGTGCTCAACGCTTCGGCGCCGATTCGTTATCGGCTCCTGACCGAGTTGCATTCGCTGACCACGGCGGATCCGAACGTCCTGGCCCTCGAAAAGGAGGTCATGGGCTGGAAGGCCGGCAAGCAGGAGCTACGCTACCAGCGGCAGGATGGCTCCTGGGGCGGAATGATCCATGCCGGTGATCCGAAGAAGGCCGAGCGGAGCACCGAGAAGATCCTCTGGGGTCTGTACGAACTGGGTTGGGATCGGGAACTGAAGGAAATCCGCAAGGCGGCCAAGCTGCTCAAGAGCTTCCTGACTCAGAAGAGGGATCTCAACCTCTACGAGTTCAACGCCCAGGTCAAACAGGACCCTGTGCGCGAGCGCCACCTGCGCTGGTTCCTACGGATCTGTGCCATGGGCCTGCTGCTGCGGGGCGGCTGGCACAAGGAAAAGAAAGTCTCTGACGCGGTCGCCGACCTGCTCGACCGGGTGACGGCTTTCGTCTCCGATCCGGCCTCCCGGCATCCCGTCGAGCACGTTGGTGTGGGTTTGCCGCAGATCCGCCGCGACGCGATGCGCGACGGCTACTGTTTCATTCCGGATCTCTACATGTTGCGGGTCTTTGCCCACTTTCCGGGCATCCTCGACTCGGCGGTACTGCGCAGTCGGCTGAAGAAGATCTTCGACTACGTCCTGAGTGCCGACTACCAGGAGCTGACCCCCGACATCGGTGTGATCCGCACGGTGCGGGGGCCGACACCCCGGGGCTGGGGCATCGAGCTGCACCCTCTCGAGACCTATCTCGAGAAGGGCAACCTCGACGAACTGCTCTATCTGCTCGAGCAGTTCGCGCGTCTCGGGTTGATCAACCGCTATCCGCGGTTGATGGGATACATGGACTGGCTGCTCGCCCAGCAGGAGAAGGACGGCCGCTGGGATCTGTCCGCCAAGTACTTCGGCGGCAGGCCACTGTATGGCTCCTGGCTGCGCCTCGAGCGCGACTGGAAGAGCCCCGCCAGGCGTATCTCGGACGTCACCTTCCGTATCATGCTGATTCTCAAGTATCAGTGGGACCGCCAGGTTCAGATGCTCAACCGCGGGGCCGATGTCTACGGCTTCTGATTCGACACCCTGGCGGCCCGACGCCGATTCGGATCGCCGATTGCGCTTGCAGCCCGCCCGTTGGCCGACCCGAGAAGTGCGAATCGGCGAGGTGGCCATCGGCGGGTGTCAGCCGGTGGCGATTCAGTCGATGACCACCACGCCGACCTCCGATGCGGAAGCCACGGCCGCTCAGATTTGCGCCCTGGCGCGCGCGGGCTGCGAGATCGTGCGAGTCACCGTTCCCTCCAGCGCCGACGCCCGAGCGTTGCCCGAGATTCGACGGCGGATGCGGGCCGAGGGTGTAACAGTGCCCCTTGTGGCGGATATCCATTTCACGCCCCGTCTGGCGCTCGACGTGATCGAGCACGTGGAAAAGGTGCGGATCAACCCCGGCAACTTCGCCGACCGCCGCAGTCTCAAGGGCGAGGTCTACGATGGCGAGCGCTGGGAACGGGATGTCGATCGTGCACGATCGCTGTTCGCGCCCCTCGCTCGCCGTGCTCGTGAGCTGGGAGTCGCGCTGAGGATCGGCGTCAATCATGGCTCCCTCTCCGATCGCCTGGTCCAGCGTTTCGGCGACAGTCCCTCCGGCATGGTGGAATCGGCGTTGGAGTTCATCGACTTCGCGGAAGACGAGGGACTGCGGGAACTGGTCATTTCGATGAAGGCCTCGATTCCTCAGGTGATGGTTCGGGCCTACCGCCTGCTGGCGCGGCGCCTGCTCGAACGCGGCGTTCTTTACCCTCTGCACCTGGGGGTGACCGAGGCCGGCGGGGGAGACGACGGTCGGATCAAGTCCGCCGCCGGCATTGCGACTCTACTCGGTGAGGGCCTGGGAGATACGGTGCGAGTCAGCCTGACCGAGGATCCTCTCGAGGAGATTCCCGTCGCTCGGGATGTGGTGGCGCGCTTCGCCCGTCCGTCCGGCGGAGCGGTCGGTGAGGGCATCATCGATCTCGTGGAGACCCGCGATCCCCTCGAGCCGAGGCGCCGCGCGGCGACGGAACTGTCCTGGGGATCAGGGCTGACCGTTGGCGGCAGCAGCGTGCCGGTAGTGGAGATCGCGCTCTCGCCACGCTCGGCCGCCGAGGCGATCGAGGTTTTCGAGGGGCTCGAGCCGCGCGTGGAAGTGGTGGATCTGGTGGCCGAAGACGCCTCCGAGATCGACGCCGCCCTCGAAGTCGCGGCGGGAGGGGCCCGGCCATGGAAGTGGGGGCTGACCGTCACACCGGAGGGGGCCGAGAC
>JALTMS010000302.1 GCA_027001345.1 Acidobacteriota bacterium
ACGGGCGCTCGATGCGGCGGTGGCGAGCCAGATGCGGCGGCATCGGCGAGCCCTGGCCGCCCTCGAGCGGGAGGAGCAGAAAGCCGAGGATCCGGAAGATCTGCGGCGCCAGGCCCTGGCCCTGCTCTCTGCGCAGGCTCAGCTCGGTCCACCGGGGGACGAGGGGTGGGTCGTGGCCGATCCCTGGGATGCGGGACAGACGCTGACCGTCCGATCGATACCAGGCCTGACCCGTCCCGCGCAGGTCGCCGAGCGGCTCTACCAGCGGGCGCGCAAGCAGGAGCGTGGCCGGCAGCATCGCGGGCAGCGTCGTCGCCGGCTCGGCGCCGAATCCGAGGCCCTGGGTCGGATTGCCGTGGCTCTGACTTCGGCCCGCCACGAGAGGGAACTGGACGATCTCCAGCAGCGTCTCGAAGCCCTGGGCGTGACGCTGGCCGCGGAAGGCGTCCGGCAGGGACCGCGCTCGCGGCAGCGTCGCCGGGGGGAGAGGCCCGCCCGGGTGCTGCTCAGCCCGGGCGGCCTGAGAGTCCTGGTCGGCAGGAGCGCCGAGCAGAACGACCACCTGACCTTTCGTGTCGCCGCTCCCGACGATCTCTGGTTTCACGTCAAGGGCTACTCCGGCGCCCACGTGCTGCTGCAGGGCGCCGGTGCGCGAGAAATCACCGACGACGATCGTCCCTTCGCCGCTCGCCTCGCCGCTGCCTGGAGCCGAGCGCCGCGGGGCGAGAAGGTCGAGGTCCACGTCGCACGCCGCAAGCATCTGCGCCGTCCGCGGGGGGGGCGGCCGGGACAGGTGCTCGTTCGCAAGGGACAGGTTCTGCTGGTCACCGCGCAGCTTCCCCCGGGGATCGAGTGAATCAGTGGAATTCCGGCTCCGAGGCCGGGATTTTGGGCGTCAATCGGGTCAACTTGCGGAAAAAGGGGCCGGATCCCCCATTCAATGGCTATCATGAGCGCTCGAATTGACCTTTTGTGCTTCGAAACTTATCGTCTCGCTCCGAGGGGTCGAGGGGAGACGTCGGATCCGCGGCCGAAGAACGCGGGAAGTGATCGCCAGAGACTCACGGACAGGTCCGTGATCTGCGGGAGCGAAGATGTGGCGTCGAACAGTGTCCTGGGTTTCGGGGCCCCTGCTGGCAGCGTTCTTCTTGTGGCTCTGTCTGCGGGGCGTCTCCCTGCATGACCTGGGAACTCAGATTCGTGGCGCCCATCCTCTCTGGCTGGGCTTCTCCGCCCTGACGGTGGTGCTTCACCTGTTCTTGCGCTCCTGGCGCTGGCGCAGTCTGCTCGAGGCTGTGCGCGACAGGATCCCCTATCGCGAGCTGCTTTCCGCGACTTCCATCGGCTACATGGCCTCCCTGCTTCCCGGTCGGGTGGGAGAGGTGCTGCGTCCCGCGCTGCTGGCCCGGCGGGCGGAGATTCCCTTCGCTCCGGCGCTGGCGACGGTGGGGGTGGAGCGGGCCGTACTCGACTTGCTGGCGGTCCTCGCCTCGGGAGCCGCGGCGCTGGTGCTGCCCACGAGTATCTCCGGGCTCAGCACGGGGGCCGACCCGCACTTGCTGGCCCAGCTCCGGGTCGCCGGGGGAGCCGTGCTCGGAGGTGCCCTGGTCGCGCTGGCGTTGACGATGTTGCTCGCGCGCCATCGAGCGGCGGTGGGAGCCTGGCTCGAGATCCGGCAGCGGGCGATGGGACGCCTGCCTCGCCTGCTCACGGGCTGGCTGGCCTCTCTGCTCCCCGGGCTGGCGGCCTTCGCCACCGTGCGGGGGACGCTGCGCCTGGCCTGGGAAACCCTGCTGATCTGGCTGGTGATCGGAGTGGGTATCCAGGCCGGCATCCATTCCACCGGCGTGAACGTACCTCCGGGGGCATTCCTGGTGATGCTGCCGATTCTCGCGGCGGGCATCGGCATTCCCACCCCCGGCGGCACCGGCACCTACCACCTGGCGATGATGCTCGGTCTGTCGAGACTCTTCGGTGTGGACGAGGCCGCCGCCCTGGGGGCAGGCGTGGTGGTACATGCCGTCACCTGGCTGCCGGTGCTGGCGATGGGCGGTGGCTTCATCATCGCCGGCGGGCTGGGGCGCCGGGACGACGATGCGGGTCCGGCCGACGCCTCCGGAGCCGTGGCCTCATGAAGTGCCCCTTCTGCAGCGCCAATGACGACCGGGTGGTCGATTCCCGAGAGTCCGCTCAAGGCGAGGTCATCCGCCGGCGCCGGGAGTGCCTCGGCTGCCAGCGTCGCTTCACCTCCTACGAACGCATCGAGGAGGTGCCCGCGATGGTGATCAAGAAGGACGGGCGGCGCGAACTCTTCGATCCCCAGAAGCTGCTCTCCGGTCTGCTCAAGGCCTGCGAGAAGCGGGCCGTGCCGCGGCGTAGCCTCGAATCCCTGGTGGAGAAGATCTCGACCCTGGTACAGGAGGCGCCGGATCGGGAAGTGGCCACCGAGGTCATCGGGCAGAAGGTGGCCGAGGGGCTGCGCCGGCTCGATCAGGTGGCCTACGTGCGCTTCGCCTCGGTCTATCGGGAGTTCCAGGATGTCGAGGAGTTCCTCGACGAGATCCGCGGGCTGGTGGGACGCGGCAAGGGAAGGGAGCGAAAAAAGACATGAAGCCGAAGCTGCAAGGCGCCCAGCTCGAGGTCGCCAGGATCCAGAGCGAGATCAACCGGCTCTTCGAGACGCTGCTCCGCCTGCGGGACGGGGGAGCATCGGCGGGGTCCTGGTCTCCCGCCGTGGATGTGGCCGAGACCGCCGAGAATCTGAAGATCGAACTCGAATTGCCCGGTGTCGAGCCCTCCTCGCTGGAGGTCTCCGCCCGCGGTGGACGCCTGCTCGTCAGGGGTGATCGTCCGTCGAGTCAGTTGCGCAAGATTCCCGGGGCCCACGTACTCCACGACGAGCGGGAGTACGGTCCGTTCGAGGTGGAGATCCCCCTGGCCACCGCCGTCAACACCCATCGCGCGAAAGCCGACCTTGCCCGGGGCGTGCTTCGCATCCAACTTCCCAAGGTGCCCAATCGACGCGGTGAGGCCGTGCCCATTGCCGTCGAGATCGGGGAGAGGTGAACAGGCCATGTCCGAGATGACGACTCGCGATCCGGTGAGGATCCCCAAGACCCTGCCCGTGCTGCCCCTGAGGGACATGGTGGTCTACCCCTTCATCATCGCTCCGCTTTCCATCGCTCGTGTCGCCAGCATCCGTGCGGTGGACACCGCCCTGTCGGACAACCGGATGGTGCTGCTGGTGACCCAGAAGGAGCGGGACGAGGACGCTCCGGGGCAGGATGACCTCTACCCCGTCGGCACGGTGGCGGTGATCATGCGCATGCTCAAGCTTCCCGACGAGCGGATTCGCGTGCTCGTCCAGGGGGTCTGCCGAGCCCGGCTCACCGGCCTCGAGACGAGCGGCTCCCACCTCGTCGCCCAGGTCGAACCTCTGCTCGAGCCCCTGGTGGACACCGGCGGCGAGACGCCGCTGGAGTGCGAAGCGCTGATGCGGACCGTCAAGAAAGCCCTCGAGCGCGGCGTCAACCTGGGCAAGAATCTGCCTTCGGAAGTGCAGGTGATCGCCAACAACCTGGAGGATCCGGGGCGCCTGGCCGACCTGGTGGCCTCCAATCTCGAACTCGATGCAGCCCAGGCCCAGCAGGTGCTCGAAGTGATCGATCCTCTCGAGCGCCTGCGCTCGGTGGCCCAGCAACTCAAGCGAGAGCTGGATCTGCTCTCGATGCAGCACGAGATCGACTCTCTGGCGCGGGACGAGATCGACCGCTCCCAGCGGGAGTACTACCTGCGCCAGCAGATGAAGGCGATCCGCAACGAACTCGGCGAGGGGTCGGAACTCGAGGAAGAGATCGACGAGATCCGAGAGAAGATCGAGAACCGCGACCTGCCCGAGGCGGTGCGGGAAGAGATCGAGCGGGAACTCCGTCGCCTCGAGCGGATGCACCCCGATGCTGCCGAGAGCGCCACCATCCGTCACCACCTGGAGTGGCTGGTAGAACTGCCCTGGGACGTGGAGACGGAGGACAATCTGGAACTGGGGCCGGCCAAGGAGATCCTCGACGAGGATCACTACGGCCTGGATCCGGTCAAGGAGCGGATCATCGAGTACCTGGCGGTGCGCAAGCTCAAGGACCGCCATCGCGGTCCACTGCTCTGCTTCGTCGGGCCTCCGGGTGTGGGCAAGACCTCCCTTGGGCGCTCGATCGCCCGCGCGATGGGTCGCAAGTTCGTTCGGGTCTCCCTCGGTGGCGTTCGGGATGAGGCCGAGATTCGCGGTCACCGCCGGACCTACATCGGTTCGATGCCCGGGCGGATCATCCAGTCGATCCGCCAGGCGGGCTCGCGGAACCCGGTGATGATGCTCGACGAGGTCGACAAGCTGGGCAACGACTTCCGCGGCGATCCCCAGGCGGCGCTGCTCGAGGTACTCGATCCGGAACAGAACAACTCCTTCCGCGATCACTACCTCGGAGTGACCTTCGATCTCAGTCAGGTGATGTTCATCGCCACGGCCAACCTGATGGATACGATTCACCCGGCCTTTCGCGACCGGATGGAAGTGATTCGTATTCCGGGCTACACCGAGGAAGAGAAGCTCGAGATCGCCAAGCGGCACCTGATTCCCAAGCAGGTCGAGGAGAATGCACTGAGCGTCGAGACCGTGCGTTTCAGCGAGGGCGCCGTGCGCGAGCTGATCAATCGCTACACCCGAGAGGCCGGTCTGCGCAATCTCGAGCGGCGCATCGCGGCGATTTCCCGCAAGGTGGCGCGCAAGGTGGCCGAAGGGCGCCGGGCGCCGACCCGGATTTCCGCCTCGAGTCTCGAGACCTATCTCGGGCCGCCGCCGCCCCAGGCGGAGGATCGGCTCGAAGGGGCCCTGGTGGGGGTCGCCACCGGCCTGGCCTGGACCGCGTCCGGGGGCGATGTGCTCTCCATCGAGGCGTTGAAGATGAAGGGCAAGGGCCGGCTGCACCTCACCGGTCAGCTCGGCTCGGTGATGAAGGAGTCGGGACAGGCGGCG
>JALTMS010000303.1 GCA_027001345.1 Acidobacteriota bacterium
GAATCTCCGAGGTGCCCTCGCCGATGGTGCAGAGCTTGGCGTCGCGGTAGAACTTCTCCACCGGGTAGTCCTTGACGTAGCCGTAACCACCGAAGACCTGAATCGCGTCGTTGGCCACCCGCACGGCGGTCTCCGAGGCGTAGAGCTTGGCCATCGCCGACTCTCGAGTGGTCTTCTTGCCCTGGTCCTTGAGGCTGGCCGCGCGGTAGGTCAGCAGCCGGGCTGCATCGACCTCGGTGGCCATGTCGGCGAGCATGTTGCCGATGCTCTGGAAGGTGCCGATCTTGCGGCCGAACTGCTCACGTTCCCGGGCATAGGCCAGGGCGTGCTGGTAGGCTCCGGCGGCGGTTCCCAGCGCCAGCGCCGCGATGGAGATCCGGCCGCCGTCGAGCACCCCCATCGCCGCGCGGAAACCGCTGCCCGGCTCGCCGACCATCGCCTCGGCGGGCACCCGGCAGTCTTGCAGTACCACCTCGCAGGTGTCCGACGCACGCATACCCAGCTTGTCCTCGTGTTTGCCCACCGAGTAGCCCGGGTTGTCGCTCTCGACGATGAAGGCCGAGATCCCGTCGTGGCCCTTGTCGGGGTCGGTGACGGCGAAGAGCACGGCCACCTCACCCACTCCGCCGTGGGTGGTGAAGGTCTTCGCCCCGTTGAGCACCCAGCCGTCGCCGTCGCGAGTGGCGGTGGTGCGAGTGCCGCCGGCGTCGGAACCTGCGGTGGGCTCGGTCAGGCCCCAGGCGCCGATCCACTGGCCGGTGGCCAGCCTGGGCAGGTACTTCTTCTTCTGTTCTTCCGAGCCGTACTGCAGGATATGGCCGGTGCACAAGCTGTTGTGCGCTGCGACGGACAGGCCGATGGCAGGATCGACCTTGCTGATTTCCTCGACGATGGTGACGTACTCCACGTAGCCCAGGCCCGCGCCGGAGTAGATCTCGGGCACCAGCACGCCGAGAAAACCCAGCTCGCCCGCCTTGCGGAACACGTCCCGCGGGAACTCCGCCCGATCGTCCCACTGGCGGATGTGGGGCTCGATCTCCCGCTGGGCGAAATCGGCGGCGGCCTGACGCATCATCTCCTGATCTTCGTTGAGCAAGAAGTCCACGGCTGGGTTCTCCTGGAGTCGCTGGGCGGATGGGGACCCTCTCCGGGCCCGCGTGCCGGGCGCAGGGAGAAGGGCCCTGCGATGATAACGCATCGCCGGCCGGCTCCCCTCCCCCGCATTGGGGCCGGTCAGAGCAGATCGACGAAGATTTCGTCGGCCAGCAGCACCCCACGCGAGCTGAGGCGAAAACGGTTGCCCTCGCCGAGCAGCAGCCCGGCTTCCACCCCTCGCTCGAGCACCGGTCGTCGACGGGCGACCGCCGCGGCTCCATGGCGCCGCTCGATGGCTTCCAGGTCGATCCCCTCCGCCAGGCGCAGGCCGAAGACCAGGGCCTCGCCGGCCAGCCGATCCGACGAGCAGGGCGGGACATCGGCCCCTCCCGCAGCCCTTCCCGCGGTGCGCAGGTACTCCGACAGGCGACGCGGCGCCGTCCAGCGACGCTCGGCAAAGTACGAGGCTGCCGAGGGGCCGAAGCCCACGAAAGGGCGATCCTGCCAGTACAGCAGATTGTGCCGCGAGCGGTGACCGGAGCGGGCGAAGTTGGAGATCTCGTAGCGCTCGAGCCCTGCGGCCGCCAGTCGCTCGCAGGTCACCTCGTAGAGCGTGGCGGCCTGGTCGGGATCCGGTGCGGGCAATGCGCCCCGCTCGACGGCGCGTAGCAGGCGCGTGCGCGAGGTGGTCTCGAGGGCATAGGCCGACAGGTGGGGCGGACCCACGGCCAGCACCGCATCGATCTCCTCCGGCCAGCGATCGCTGATCTGTCCCGGCGAGCCGAAGATCAGGTCCGCGCCCACCGAGACGAAACCGCTGTCGAGGGCGCGCTCGAGAGCCTCGAGCCCCAGGGCCGCGTCGAGCGGTCGACCCAGGGCCTCGAGCCGCCGGTCGTCCACCGCCT
Source organism: Acidobacteriota bacterium (assembly GCA_027001345.1). Taxonomy (GTDB): domain Bacteria; phylum Acidobacteriota; class Polarisedimenticolia; order J045; family J045; genus JALTMS01. The sequence continues at coordinate 2,001 of JALTMS010000303.1, forward strand.
GCAGACCGACGGTCAGGCGGGTGACACCCGCTTTCCGCAGCCCCGCCAGTCGCTCGGCAGACAGGTCGTCCGGGTTCGATTCCAGGCTGATCTCGGCCTCCGTCTCGAGGGTTCCCAGCCCCGCCGCCGCTTCCAACAGGCGTGCGACGGCCGAGGGCTCGAGCAGGGAGGGTGTGCCTCCACCGAAGTAGACACTGCCCACCGTCTGGGGGCCCCAGTGACGACGGAAGGCCCCGATCTCTCGCTGTACCGCGGCCAGGTAGGCCTCGACCCGCCCGAGTTGACCGGTGACCACGGCGAAATCGCAGTAAGCGCAGCGGTAGGCGCAAAAGGGGACGTGGATGTAGACCCCGATGGACATCTCCGGCGGCATCGGAAGAGCATACCCGCCCTGGCTCCCGCCTCGCCGGGGCTTCTATATTCCCCGTGGGAGCGCTCGGTGCGCCCCGGTGGAGAACGATGAAGCAGAAACTGGCCGCGGCCTTCATGCTGATCGCCGCCTTCACGGGTATCTCCGTGCTCGCCACTCGCCTGCTCGAGCGACACCTGGGGCTGGGGGCGGCGGTGTTCACCCTCTGCCTGATCCTGCTGCTCAGCCTCGGAGGGGCGGTGCTGCTGGCCCAGCATCTGTCCCGGCGTCTGTCGAGCCTGGCGCGGGCCGCGCGGGTGATCGCCGACGGCGACCTGACCGCCGCGATTCCCGTCTCGCCGGACTGGTCCGGGAGGGACGAGATCGACGACCTGGCGGCCTCCTTCGCCATGATGCGCCACTCCCTGGTACACGTCCTGACCGAGCTGCAAGAGACCTCGGCTCAGATGAGTGACTCGGCCCAGGACCTCTCCGCGGCGGCGCGGGACCTCTCTCACCTGACCGAGGAGATCTCGGGCACCGCCCGCCGCCTGGCCTCGGGCGCCGAGAGCACCGTCGAACGGATCCATCGCACCTCGCGGGTGACCCACAAGGTCGCCGCCTCCGCCGAGCGCATCGGTCAGCGTGCCGCGGCTGCCCTCGAGCTGACGCGGCAGGCGGGCAACGCGGCGGGCCGGGGCCGGGAACTGGCTTCCCGAGCCGACGAGGAACTCGAGCATCTCGGCGCCCGCATCGAGGCGATGAGCAGCGCCGTCGAGGGTTTCCGCGAACAGGCCCTGTCGATCAACAAGACCGTCGACATGATCGCCAGCATCGCCCAGCAGACCCATCTGGTGGCCCTCAACGCGGCGATCGAGGCGGCACGAGCCGGCGAGCACGGCGAGGGCTTCGCGGTGGTGGCCGAGGAGGTGCGGCTGCTGGCCGAGAGGGCCGGGCGCTACGCGGAGAAGATCTCCGGCTTCGCCGACCACATCAACTCTGGCTCGGGCCGGGTCATCGCCACCATGCAGGAGGCGACCCAGGCGACCCGCCATGGCCGCTCGGTGGTCTCCGGCGCCAGCGAAACCCTGCGGGACATCGCCGGGGGCGTGCTGCCGCTGGTTCATCAGGTCGAGGAGATTGCCGGGCTGGCCGCCGAGCAGGTGCAGGGCATGGAAGAGCTGGTCGAGGGGATGGAGGAGATCTCCCACATCGCCAGCGAGGGCGCCGCGGGCATCGAGGAGACCTCGGCTTCCACGGCTCGGCAGAATCGCTCGATGGAGGCGATGGCCCAGTCCGCGGTGGGGCTCGCCGACACCGCCGGCCGCCTGCGGGACCTGTGCACGGTCTTCCGCCTCGGCGAGAAGGAGACCGCAGCTCCATGAGCCCCGCGGATGGCGATGCCTCCCGCGGCTGCCGGCACCTGGCTCTGCACCTGCCGGGTGGGCAACTGCTGCTCGACGTGGAGGTCGCTGCCCGGGTCGAGCCCGCACTGACCGTGCTCCCGGTGCCCAACTCTCCGGAGGGCGTGATCGGAGTGGCCGAGCTGAGAGGTCGGCCGGTGACCCTGATCGACCCGACGCTGTGGCTCGATGGGCGGGGGCGGCTGGCCTCCTCGCCGAGGGAACTCGGTGCCGGTGGGCTCCATGCCCTGCTCCTCGCTCCGCCCCTCGACCACCTGGCCTTCGGCCTGCCCCCCTCGGCGACCCTGCTGCCGGTGCGCGCGGCGCCGGTATCGGGTGCGGCTCTGACCGCCGAGGCGATCCTGGCCCGCTTCGCCCCCGCCGGAGACGCCCTTCGATGAATCGCAGCGAACTGCTGGGAATCTTCTGCGACGAGGCGCGCACCCACCTGGCGGCGGCGGTCGAGGAACTCGACGGGCTCGAGCCCGACGCCGCGCAGGATCTCGGCGAACTCTTCCGCCGCTTTCATTCCGTCAAGGGCATGGCCGCGTCCCTGGGCATGGATGACCTGCGCCGCAGCCTGCACGATGCCGAAGAGGCGGTCGAGCAGGCCCGGCGCGCCCACCGGGGGCTGACCGCGCGAGAGATCGAGACGCTGATCTCCCACTGCCGGCACGCCCTGACCCGGCTCGACCGGATGGAGGGCTTCGAGGGCGAGACGACGACCGACGGGATCCTGGCCCAGGCCCGCCGCGCCCTGCCACCGGTTCGCGTCGATGCCGACCGCCTCGACCGGCTGCTGGACCTGGTGATGAGTCTGTCGGTTTCCCAGCAGCGCCTCGAACATCTGCTCGGCTTGCCCGAAGACCCCGCCATGCTGGCCATTCGCGACACCCTGGCCGAGGCGGTGCGGGGATTGCGGCGCGAAATCCTCGAGATTCGCCTGCTGCCGGTGCGCGGATTGCTGCCGCTGCTCGAGCGGGCTCTGCGGGATTGGGCCCGGGAACAGGGCGTCAAGGTTGCCCTGCGGGTCGAGGGAGAATCGACCCGCATCGATCGCACCCTGCTCGAACGGCTGGTCGACCCCCTCGGACAGCTCCTGCGTAACGCGGTGGCCCATGGGATCGAAGCGCCCGCCGAGCGACTTCGGCTAGGTAAGCCGGAACGGGGACAGATCGAGCTGCGGATCGACGCGGGCAAGGATCGGGTGCGCTTCGTAGTACGCGACGACGGCCAGGGGATCGACGTTGCGGCGGTGGCAGGATC
>JALTMS010000304.1 GCA_027001345.1 Acidobacteriota bacterium
GGATCGGGCTGCCTGACGAAGGGATAGATCACCGTTCGGGGGATGCCGCTGCGCCAGCCTCTCTCGCCCCGGCGCAGCAGGGTCCGGGCTACCCGCCGCCGGGCCGCCCCGGCGTCGAGTCGGGGACGGGCCTCGAGGCGCGGGGCCGGATCGAGGCTCGCGAGCAGCGCGCCGCAATACTCGCAGCGGGTCAGGGGATCGGGCTGTCGGTCGTCCCGGGGCCCGCCGCAGCGCGGGCAACGAGCTGTCGCCATGGTCTCCTCGTCAGGCCGGCCGCCGCGGAGGGGGACGCGGGGCTCTGAGTCCAAGCTCGGCTCCTCGGCCCGGGGGGGCAAGCCGGCCGGCCATCGGCCGCAAGGATGCGGCTCCGGGCACGGATTGGTATCCTCCGACGTCCGTAGGGCATCTCAGAAGGGCAAGGTTTCGGTGGTCCGCTCCCTGTTTTACCGATGGGTGACGGCGCCGCCGGGGCAAGCGTGGCATCAACGACAAGGCGGCCGAGCCGCATCTTTCACGATCGACCGCGCCGCGGGCGCGGTCCGAAGGAGACTCGAAACCCATGGCTAACCTTCCTGCGCTCCGTGACGACACCTTCGACGCCGAGGTCTTGCAGTCCGACAAGCCTGTTCTCGTCGACTTTTCCGCCACCTGGTGCGGGCCCTGCAAGGCCCTGGCGCCGACCCTCGAGGCGCTGGCCGGCGAATACTCGGGCAAGATGAAGTTCTTCGGTGTGGACGTGGACGATGCCCGCGAGACGGCACGGCGCTTCCGCATCTCCTCGGTGCCCACGATGCTCTTCTTCAAGGGTGGAGAGGTGGTCGGCCAGGCCGTCGGCAATCGTTCCAAGGCCGACATCACCAAGATGATCGAAGAGGTCGTCGGGAGCTGAGTCCGGCTCCCGCCACCGCTCACCAGAGACAAGAGGGCACGTCGCGATGAATCCCATGCTCCTCGCCCTGGCCGGCTCGGGTCTCGAAGACCGGGTCAGCGCCCTGGCCGCGCAACTGGCGGATTCGGTCACGGGGGCTTCCGATCCGCTGGCCATCGGTCTGTTCTTCGCGGCGGGGGTGCTGGCCTCGCTGACGCCCTGCGTCTACCCGATGATTCCCATCGTGGTGACCTACATGGGGGGGGCCGAGTCCGACGCTGTGGCGGCCGGTGCATCGGTCGAGGGCCGGCGCTGGCGGGTGACCTTGCGAGCGCTGGTCTACGTGGCGGGCATGTCGGCGATCTATACCGGCCTGGGCATGGCGGCGATCCTGCTGGGCAAGCCCTTCGGCTCGCTGACCCAGACCTTCTGGGGCTATGGCCTGGTGGCGCTGGTGCTCGGCGTGTTCGGACTGAGCATGATGGGCCTGTTCGAGATTCGCGTGCCCTCGTTCCTGCTCGATCGGGTCAGCTCGGGCCCGCGGCAGGGGATGCTCGGTGCGGCGCTGATGGGCGCGACCTCGGCCATCGTCGCGGCTCCCTGCGCGGCGCCGATCGTCTTTCCCCTGGTGACCCTGGTGGCTACCCAGCAGCGACTGGTCTTCGGCACCGTGGCGATGCTGGCCTTCAGCCTCGGATTGGGAGTACTCTTCCTGGTGTTGGCGATCTTCTCCGGACTGGCGGCCAGCCTGCCCCGCCCTGGAGGGTGGATGGTCACTCTGAAGAAGATCATCGGCGTGGTGATGCTCGTTCTGGCCGTGTGGTTCGTCTACCAGGGGTGGATGAGGCTCTGATCGTCAAATCGCTGTCCACGACTCTGCTGCTCGTTGCGCTCGCCATGGCGGCGGGGGCCGTGGCCGTCGCGGAGCAGGGGCCCGGCGCCCCCGGTATCGAGGTGGTGGCCCTTTCGGGTCAGCGCCTGCCTCTCCACGCGCCCGGCAAGGTGACCGAGATCCTCTTCGTGGCTCGCTGGTGCCCGCCTTGCGCCGGCTCCGTCGCCGCGGCGCGGCGGCGGATGGGGACTCTCGGTCGGAGGGGCTATCGACTGATCGTGGTGGGGGTCTCCCGCCGCCAGAGCGAAGGGGAGTTCCGCAAGTGGAGTGAAGAACTCGGCCTGAGGGGTGCGCTGGTCTACGACGTCGAAGGTCGAGTGGAGCGGGCCCTGGGGGCGCGCCTGCTGCCCTGGAGCGTGGTGATCGATGCTTCGGGGAAGATCGTGCACTCCGGCAGCGAGTCGCTGCCGGCCGGGGAGTGGATCAAGTTGGTAGGGGCTCGATGAGCAGACCCACCGACCCGACCGAACGGGGCCGTGCCTACCTGGTGGGAGTCATTCACGCGGCCGGCGGCAGCCGCGAGGTCGAACAGCATCTCGACGAACTCGAGCGCCTGGCGGATACGGCCTCGTTCGCCACCGTCGGCCGGGCTCTGCTGCCGCGGCGAGAGATTCACCCCGCCACTTTCATCGGCCGTGGTCAGGCCGAGGACGTGGCGGCGATGGCCCGGGGGCTGGGGGCCGACCTGGTGATCGTCGACGAGGATCTCTCGCCGGCCCAGTCTCGCAACCTCGAACGCATCTTCGATCTGCCGGTGGTGGATCGCAGTGGCCTGATCATCGACATCTTCGCCGAGCACGCTCGCAGTCGGGAAGCCCGCACCCAGGTGGAGATCGCCCAGCTCGAGTACCTGCTGCCACGCCTCGCCGGTCGCTGGACCCACCTCTCGCGGCAGGTGGGTGGTGGGCCCGGTGGCACCAAGGGTGAGGGGGAAAAGCAGATCGAACTCGATCGGCGGATGATCCGGCGGCGCATCGATCGCCTGCGCCGGGAGCTGCGGCGGCTGCTGCGCGGCCGACAGGTGCGGCGCGAGTCCCGCACCGGCCTGCCCCAGGCCGCCCTGGTGGGCTACACCAACGTGGGCAAGTCGTCGCTGTTCAACGCAGTGGTGGCCGCCGGCGTGAAGGTCGAGGATCGGCTCTTCGCCACCCTCGATCCCACCGTGCGGCGGGTGGACCTGGGGCGCCGTGGGGCGCTGCTGCTCAAGGACACGGTGGGTCTGATTCGCAAGCTTCCCCACCACCTGGTGGCATCTTTCCGCTCCACCTTCGAGGAGGCGGCGGAAGCCGACCTGCTGGTCCACGTGGCCGATGCCGCCCACCCCCGGCTCGACGAGCAACTCGCCACCGTCGATCGCGTGCTCGACGACGGCCTGCTCGGTGAGATGCCGCGGTTGATGGTCTTCAACAAGGTGGACGCAGCCGATCCTGCGGCGCTGGCGGAGTTGCGCCGGCGCTGGCCGGCCGCGGCCTTCGTCTCCGCGCGCACCGGCCGGGGTGTCGAGGCGCTGGTCGAGCGGCTGGCGGACCGGCTGCTCGGCCTGGAAGTCAGCGCGACTCTGGCGGTGCCCCATGCCCGGCAGGACATCGTCGCGGAGCTTTCCCGCCGGGGAGTGGTGCTCGGCTGGGAGGCCGTCGATGGCCGGCTGGACGTTCGGGTTCAGGGGCCTGCGGCACTGATCGCCCGCCTCGAGCGGGAGCTGGCTGCCGGCTCGGAGGAGGTGGCGGGATGAAGCCGGTGGTGGCCCTGTTCTTCGGAGGGCGCGGCCCCGAGCACGACGTCTCCGTGGTCTCCGCCCGGGGCATCGTCGAGCATCTCGATCGCAGCCGCTGGGAACTGGTACTGGTGGGCATCGATCGGCGGGGCGCTGCGTGGACCGGCGGCGAGGAGATGCTCGAAGCCGACGTGGGCACGCGGGGGACGCGGGTGCGCCTGCCGTCGGATCCACAGGACCGCTGCCTACGGGAGGCGGTCGGCGGCGAGCCCTGTTCTCCCCCGCTGGACGTGATCTTCCCGGTGATTCACGGCTGGGGCGGCGAAGACGGCAAGCTGCAAGGCTTGGCGGCCTGGGCCGGCATCCCCTGCGTCGGCGCGGGGGTGCTGGGCTCGGCGCTGGCGATGGACAAGGACCGGGCCCGGCGCCTGCTGGCGGCCGAAGGGCTGCCGGTGGTGCGGGACGCGGTCTTCTCCGGCGAGCAGGCCCGGGATGCCGAGGCGATCGCCCGGGCCGTCGAGGATCTCGGCTGGCCCCTGTTCGTCAAACCCGCCCGCTCCGGCTCGAGTGTGGGAATCTCCCGAGTCGATGGGCCCGAGGCCCTGGCCGGGGCGATTGCCGAGGCCGGTCGCTGGGATGGGAAGATCGTGCTGGAGGCCGCGGTGAACGATCCGCGGGAGATCGAAATCGCCGTGCTCGGTCACCGGGAGCCGGAAGTCAGCGTGGCCGGAGAGATCGAACCCCACGGCGCGTTCTACGACTATCGAGCGAAGTACGAGGACGCCGAATCGAAGCTGATCATTCCCGCGCCTCTGCCCGGGGACGTGCTGCGGGAGTTGCGCAGCTATGCGGTGCGCGCCTTCGTCGCCCTCGAGCTGCAGGGCATGGCGCGGGTGGATTTTCTGCTCGAGCGTTCGACGGGCAAGATCGTGCTCAACGAGGTCAACACAGTGCCCGGCTTCACGCCGATCTCCATGTACCCCCGCCTGTGGCGGGCCTCGGGCCTGGACTTTTCCGCCCTGCTCGATCGCCTGCTCGAGCTGGCCACCGACGGCGCCCACGGCCACTGACCCCCGCGTGCCGCGCAACCCGCCTCCACGCGCATTCTCGACGGGGCGCGAGCGGGTCGAGACGTCCTGCGTTCGGGAATCAGCGTATGATCTGGTGTCTTTGATCATCAGGCCTGCGGCGTGGGCCGGGAGTTCGATGATGTTCGGTATAGATCGAATCGGTTCGAAATATTCCTGTGTTCTCGCTCTGCTGAGCCTGGTGGTGCTGGCCGGGTCGGGGGGCGCCGTCGGGGCCGTGGAAGGCGGCGAGCATTTGCGCCTGCTGCTGCGATTCGAAGATGGCGCCGTTTCCGTCAAGCGCGTCGAGCACCGCCGGGCCGCCGCGCGGCGCGCGGCCCAGGACGGGGAGGGATGGCGTGTGGAAACCAGCGACCGGCAGGGGCGGCAGCTCGACGAGCGCGTGATTCCCGACCCACGCAAGCTCCACGTGGATTGGATCGATCCCGCCGGTGACGGCGAGCGGCTCGCCGGTGG
>JALTMS010000305.1:0-3949 GCA_027001345.1 Acidobacteriota bacterium
CACCAGCACACCCGGCTCCCTGCGGGTGCCCACCAGGTGACGCGCCAGATCCGGCCCCAGCTCTTCCCGCAGCCGCGCCTGCCGCGCAGCGGCATAGAGCGCCCCGGGCCCCCCCGAGGGAGGCGCCAGGGCGGCGATCGGGACCAGTCGGCCACCGGTCTGCCTCGGATGTCGGGCCATCCCGATTACCTCCACCTCTGTGGCGGCGGCTACCCACCGCCACTCAGCCCGTGTAGAATACGCCCCCGTCAGGAGGCATCCAAGGTGGCGACCGAAACCCTTCGTTGTTCGTTCCGTTCCAGCCTCGGTGGCACGACCCGCTGCCAGGATCCCGTCTACGCGGAAGGCCTGTGCCGCTTCCACTACGAGTGTCTGCTGCGGGGCGAGGTGCTGCCCAACGGCCAGATCAACGAGATGCTCTTCGACCAGGACCGCCGGCGCACGATCAACTTCCACGGCGTTCCGCACGACTCCCGCGAGTACGTGCGCTAGCTCATCGCGCCCCCCGTTTTTTCAAGGAGAGCCTTTTTTCTTGCGCCTCGACGCGAGGTATAGGCGCACGGCGCGCGGATGCTCGGCGAGCGTGCGGGAAAAGACGTGTCCGCCATTGCCCGAAGCGACGAAGAACAGCTCACCCCGGCGATCGGGCTCGAGCACCGCCAGCAGGCTCTCGAGTCCCGGTGAGGCGATCGGCCCCGGTGGCAGGCCGGTCCGGGTGTAGGTGTTGTAGGGGTGATCCCAGGACAGATCGCGACGGCGAATGTTGCCGTCCCAGCGCCCGGCCCGGCGCAAAGCGTAGATCACCGTCGGATCGCACTGCAGGCGCATGTGTCGAGCCAGACGCAGGAGGAACACCCCGGCGATCCGAGCCCGCTCATCCGAGCGCCCGGTCTCTCGCTCGACCAGCGAGGCAAGGGTCACCACCTCCCGCAGATCCAGGGGCCCGGCCGCCACCGCGGCCTGGTGCGGCTCCACGAAACGACGGCGAAAAGTCGCCACCAGCTCGGCAGCCACCTTCTCGGGGGAGTAGTCCCGTTGAAAGGAATAGGTCTCCGGAAAGAGATAGCCCTCGAGGTCCGTCGCCCGAGGATCGAGATCGGCGATCGCCTCGGGTGAAGAGAAGGCGGCCAGCAGGCCGCCGAGCCGGGCCACCCCGGCATCCGCCAGCAATGCCGCGGTCTGGTGCAGGTCGAGCCCTTCGGGGACGGTGACCTTCAGCGGAACGACCCTGCCCCGCTCGAGGATGCCGAGCACCTCCCGCGGCGCCAGAGGTGGCTGGAAGAGGTACTCGCCGGCGTGGATCCGGTGCTCGACCCCCAGCAGGCGCATGGCGCGGCGAATCGCCCAGGCGGGAGCGGCCACGCCCTGCTCCTCGAGGGCCCGAGCCACCTCGGCGGCACTCGCGCCGGGCTCGACCGAGACGCTCACCGGAGCGCCGCCGGCCTCGCCCTGGGGCAGGAAGAGAAAGAGCGTCGCCGCCAGTGCCGCCGCGGCCGCGGTGGCGATCGCCCCGGCGAGGATCAGCAACAGGCGCGGGGCGTTCATCGCGACCGACCGATACCGCGACGATCGAGAAAACCCTGCAAGATCAGCGTTGCCGCCAGCTTGTCGATGACCTTGCGGCGCTTGCGGCGGGAGACATCGGCTTCCAGCAGCGCTCTTTCCGCGGACACCGTACTCATCCGCTCGTCCCAGCGGTGGACCTGTACCCCGAAGCGCGCTTCGAGGGCGGCAGCCAGTTTCTCGCAGGCCTCGCTCATCGCCCCGGGGCTGCCATCGAGGTTCAGCGGCAGGCCGACGACCACTTCCCGGATCTCGCGCTCCCCGAGCACCTCGCCGAGGGCCGCCAGGTCGGCACGAAAAGAACGCCGCGCGAGCGTACGCAATGGCAGCGCCACGGTCTGCCCCGCATCGCTGACCGCCAGTCCGAGGGTTTTCGTGCCCACGTCGATTCCCAATATCTGACCCATGCCTTCATTGTCCCGCTTTTTCCGGCTCTCCTCACCCCCTCTGCAGGGGCGACACCGCACCGATCAAAAGGCCTCGCCGATGGACAGGACGAAGCGACCGGGCGATTCGCCTTCCCTGCGATCGAGCTTCAGACCGTACTCGATCCTCAACGCTCCGACCGGCGTGTTGTAGCGCAAACCCAGCCCCGCCGCGCGGCGCAAACTTCCCGGATCGAAGTTGCCCACGTCGAGCCACACGTTGCCCGCATCGACGAAGAGCACCAGGGACAGCTCGCGCCAGAGGGGAGCGCGAGCCTCGAGATTGAGTACCAGCGAGGCCTGACCGCCGAGGGGTTCACCGCCGGGGCCGTCGAGGGGTCCGACCAGGTCGCGACCGAAGCCGCGCAGGCTCGACGCGCCACCGGCGAACAGGCGCTCGGAGAGGGGAATGCTGCCGCTACCGGCAAAGGGCCACTCCAGGCCGAAGCGCAAGCTGCCCGCCAGCACCCGACCTCGCCCCAGATCCCGGTAGGCTGCACCCTGGCCGCGCCAACGCAGGAAGCTGGCTTCCGAACCGAGGGGTCGGGCGAACAGCCCCAGATCGCTGCGCACGATGGCTCCGCGGGTGGGCAGGAACGGATCGTTGCGCCGGTCGAGACTCCAGCTCAGGCTGATCGATCCGAGGCGCACGGGCTCGAGCCGGCCCCGCTCGGCCTGCAACTCCCGCTCGAGAGCTGCGGGATCGAGATCGACATCGGTGAAGCGGTTGGCGCTCAGAGCGTAGATCCACTGCCAGCGACGGTCGCGGCGAGCGGTGGATCCGAGTTGCAGCGCGACCCCCGTGCTGGCGACGGTGAAGCCCTCGCGCTGCTCTTTCTGCAGGTCGAAGCTGAGCAGTCCCTCGAGCCGATCACGAAAGATCCGCGGCTGCTCGAAGGTCAGTCGTCCCCCCTGGCGGCGCGCGGTGGCGAAGGCCTGCAGGGAAGCGCGACGCCCCTTGCCTCCCACATTGTCGTGGGAGAGGGTCACGCTCGAGCCGAACTGCTCTTCCGTGTCGTAGCCTCCGGTCAGGCGCAGGGAGAGGGCCGGTGTCTCGCGCACCCGCAACACCACCCGCCGCCACCCAGGCTCACCCTCCACCGCCTCGTGGGTCACTTCCACGTCACGGAACAGGCCGGTCCGGAACAGCTCGCGCTCGAGAGCACGCAGGCGTTCGACGCTCAGCGGATCGCCGCGACGGAGATCCACGTAACGCTGCACCAGCTTGCGGCTCGTTTGCTCGAGGCCCTCATAGCGTATGCCCGCCACCCGAGCCGCCTTGCCGCTGCGCACGAGGAAAGTGATGTTCACCTTCCCACCCTCGAGCTGCGTACGCGACGAGACCCGGGCGTCGAAGTACCCGGCGTGATCGAGGCGCTCGCGCAGAGCCAGCAGGTCGGCATCCAGCAGTGAAGGCAGGAACAGCCCGCCAGGCGCCAGCTCCAGCCCCTCGGTGGCTGCTCCCAGGGCCGGTGGCCAGTCGCCGCTGACCTGAACGCGCCCCGTGCGGGCCGGCCGCCCCTCCTTGATCCGAAACAGCAAGTCGACGGCCTGGCCGGAAGTGTGGAACAGGGTCTTCTGTTCGACCTGCACCCCGAGATAGCCCTTCTGCTCGTAGAGGCTCTGTACCGCCAGTCGATCCTCTTCCACCAGCCGGGGCCGATAGATCCGCTTGCGTGAACCGGTCAGTGCCGGAGCGGGCCGCGAGAGAATCTGGGCCAGCACCTGCTGCCGATCGATCGCCTCCACACCTTCGAGCACCACCCGCTCGACGACCACCCGGGGGCCGGGATCGATTTCCAGCCGCAGGGCATGGCTGCCGGCCGGCACGTTGAGCAGGCGTACCACCGCCACCGCCCGTCCCTCGGCGGCCAGTTTCTCGCGCAGCACGCGCTCGGCTTCTCGCAGCGCCGACGGACGGAACTCCGTCTCGCTCCAGAGGGTGATCAGTTCCTCCTCGG
>JALTMS010000305.1:3959-5013 GCA_027001345.1 Acidobacteriota bacterium
ACATCGAGCACCGCGGCGCGAGTCAACTCCCCCCGGCGGGGCCGACTCGATTCCAGGCCGTGCTTGCCTGCGAGCGGACCGGGCAAACCTTCGACGACCACCTGCCAGCGATCGGGCGCAGCCGCTCCGCTCACCGCCTCGCCACCTGCTCCGCGAGCGCCGAAACGGGTCAGCCAGCTCACCCCCGCCCCCAGCCCGCCGAGGATGTTCTGCCCGACCTCCAGACGCAGGCGCTGGCCGATATCACGCTCGATACGGTACACGTCGCGCCCCTGCCCCGACAGATCCCGGGAGTAGAGCACATAGGTCTGTTCGTCGATCCGGCGGCCCAGGGTGACCCGGGCGGTGGGGGAGGTGCGGGAATCGATCTGAGCCGGCGAGATGCGGAAATGGGAGATGCCCAGCCAGCGCCGGGCCGGGCCGGAAAGCAGCAGCTCGCCGAGCTTCGTACCGAAATAGGCCCCCGCCAGGTCCGCCGGATCGCCCCCTCCCGGCCCGGCTCCCGCGTCTCCCGGCGCCTGGCCGGTCAGCAGCAGGAGCAGGATGTCCCGCGAGGCCAGCGCGGGCGTCGAACTCAGACGGTAATCCAGGTCTTCCGGAGAGGCATCGAGATCGAGTCGGATCCGATAACCGCGCAGCTCGGTCTGGGCCCGCAGCCGCAGGGTGACCGGGTCGCCCCGGGCATCATCGAAGAGCAACTGGCCGGAGAGCAGTTCGTAGTCCACGTCGCGAAAACTCAGCCGGCCCCCGTCGAGCAGGTTAACCTGCCCGGCGAGCAGGGGGCGGGCCATCGTGCCGCCGACGTTGATTCGCAGGCCGGCGCTGGCGAGAGCCATCGAGTTGCGGATCGTCAGGGAGTCCTCGGCCACCAGTGAGAGATCCAGGCCGACCCGCGAGAGCCAGGAGGAAAAGCGCGAGCCGGGATCCACCAGCCGAGTCCGCCCCGACAGGGGGTCGAGGAAGTCGAACTCCCGCCCGTAGCGGCCGGCGAGCAGGGTCGCCTCGCCGGTCACGGTCAGCGCATCGAGCACCCCGGAGATCTCCACCGACGCGC
>JALTMS010000306.1 GCA_027001345.1 Acidobacteriota bacterium
GATGTGGAGCGTTGCACGGGATGCCGCATCTGCGTGGAGGCCGACCCCTACGGCGTCGTGGGCCTTTCGGTGTAGGGCCGTCTCGCCTCGGCTCAGGTCGGGTCCACCACTGCCGCGGCGACGACTTCCACCAGATCCAGGTTCTCCCGGGTGGCCGGCGAGAGCATCATCATGCACTCGGGGCAGGAGGTCACCAGCACCTCCGCGCCGGTTTCGGCCACCTGCCGGGCCCGGACCTGGTCGATCCGGGTCGCGACCTGCTGCTCCCGGACGAAGCCGGCGTTGCCGCCGCCGCAGCACACGGCCCGGTCCCGGTGGCGCTCGATTTCCACCAGGTCGAAGCCGGTGGCGTGGATCAACTGGCGGGGTGCGTCGAAGACCCCCTCGTAGCGGCCGAGGAAACAGGGATCGTGGTAGGTTGCCCGGCGGGCGGCTCCAGCGGCGGGATCGAGGCGCAGGCGGCGGTCGTCGACCAGCTCGCGCAGGAACTGGCTGTGGTGCTGCACGCGGGGACGAAAGCCCTCGTCGAGCTGGGGATATTCCCGTGAGAGGGTGTGCACGCAGTGGGGGCAGGGCGCGACGATGTGCCGCACATCCGCTTGCCGCAGGGCCTCGATGTTTTCGCCGGCGAGGGTCTGGAACTGCATTTCCTCGCCCTGCCGGCGGCTGTGGTGCCCCGAGCACTTCTCACTTTCGAGCACGCCCCAGCGCACACCGGCGGCGTCGAGCACCCGGGCCATCGCTCGCACCGCAGGGCGGGCCTGGGGGTTGTAGTTCCAGATGCAACCCATCCAGAGCAGTACCTCGCTGCGCCCGGCTTCGTAGACCGGCAGGCTCTCTTCTTCGACCAGGCGCCGGCGATCGGCCGTCGGTGCGCCCAGGGCGTTACCGGTGCGCTCGACCTCGTTGAGGAAATCCGCGGCCACCATTCCCGTGCCGCTGGCCAGGGCCTGGGCACGCTTGGCCCCAGTCAGCACTTGCAGGTGCTCGACGCCCACCGGGCAGATATTTTCGCAGGCCCCGCAGGAGGTGCACTGACCCAGGGCGGTTTCGCTGATCACCGGTCCGACCACCGGCTGCTCGTCATCGCCGGCGGAGATCGCCCGACGACCCTGGAGAATGAAACCGCGCGGATCGAGGCTCTGGCCGGCGAGGGCGGCGGGACAGTTGTCGGTGCAGCGGCGGCATTCCACGCACGTCAGGAAGTCCATCCGCTGCTTCCAGCTCAGGTCGCTGAGCTTCTCGAGCCCGAGGCTGAACTCCTCGCCGGACTCTTCGAGAGTCTCCAGGTCCAGGTCGAGGGGCAGGATCTCTCCCAGCCGGTGGGTGCGGAAGAAGACCGAGAACGGAGCCATGACGATGTGAAAGTGCTTCGAACGCAGGATCAGGCCGGGGAAGACCAGAATTCCCAGGGCGTGGGCCCACCAGTTGGCCTTCTCGAGGCCCGCGCTCGGCTCCGTTCGCGCGTAGAGGAAGGTGGCCATCAGCAGGATGATCAGCAGCGCCACCAGTCCCGAGGAATAGGACTTGGGGTCGGGAGAGAAGCGAACGAAGACGAAACGCCTGAGGGCCAGGCCGGTGATGCCGGCGATCACCACCACCGCCCATAGGGAGAGCAGGGCTTTGAAAGCTGGAACCGCCGGGCCGAGCAGGGTGTCGAGCAGGCCGACACCGAAGGGCTCGAGGAAGTGGTCGAGGGTCTCGAGACCGAAGAACAGGAAACCGCCGAAGACCGCCGCATGCATCGCACCGACCACCGGACGACCGCCGATCACCCTCGATTGCAGGAGCACCTCGGTCAGGACTCTCAGCAGGCGGTGCCCGAGTCGGTCGGTGCGGGGTCGATCAGAGTTTCCCTTGCGGATCAGGGCCAGCTTGCGCCCCAGGTCCCGGAGGAAGGAGGTCGCCGCGATCACCACCAGCAGGGCGACTAGCACGCTCTCCCATGTCTGGAATTCCATGGCCAGGAATGCTCCTCGACCGGGTGGGTGGGCCGGCTCGGTCCGGTTTCGGGACCGGGATCATACCTTGCCCGGGCCTTCGGCGCGCGTCAGCCCGCCGAGGCTTCTCCGCGATGACGGAGCTGGCCGAGGAAACGGTTGATCGGGTGTGCGCGATCGAGGAAGCCCAGGGGCGGGCGGCGTCGCACGCCGAGGCTGTTGCGCAGCCGCAGCAGGTCGCGATTGTCGGGGGCCAGGGCCAGGCCGCGGCGGATCGCCGACAGGCTCCGCCGGCGCGATCCGGCCAGCAGTTCGAGTTCCGCCAGGTGGACGAAGGTCTGGGGCTCCCAGAAGGCCGTCTCGGAGGCCTGCCGCACCAGCTCCAGCCCTTCCTGAGTCTTGCCCTCCACCCGAGCCTGCAGGTAGCCGTACCAGGAGCCCACCAGAGCCGCCTGGGGCGGAGCGCCGGGAATCTCCTGGACCATGTGCCAGGCGGCTTCCGCCAGAGCCAGGGCTTCCTTGCGCCGGCCGCCGTTCCAGGCACGGGCGGCACGCTGCAGAGCGTCGAAACTCGGGTGTTCGGCCATCGATTCCTCCCGACACCAATCTAGGCCGTCGGGACGCCAGGCTCCACGCCAGGTTTCGCAACCTGGATTTCGGAATCGTAAGCTGCCGGAAAGCTGCTTGCCGGGCCCGGCTCAGCCCCTCTGGGCCTGGAAGATGGCCGGGTTCTGCTGCACGTCTGCGCCTTCCCGGAGGGCGACGATGCGTTGCTGGATCAACCGCTCTCCTATCGGGCGTGCCAGGGTAGAGCGAATCTGCTCACGCTCGTCGGCCAGCTTGGCCATCTCCGGTTCCTCACGGCGCGTGACCACCAGCGCGACGACGGCCTTCTCCCCCTCGACCGGACCGGTGAGCTGGCCTTCGGGGGCGGAGAAGGCGGCGTTCTCCACGGCGTCATCCTGTCCGACGATGGGGATCTCGGCACCTCGAATCATCGGCGGATCGACCTTCTGCACCTCGACCTTCAGCCTTCGAGCAACCTTGGCCAGGTCGCTGCCGGCAGCGGTGATGGCCGCGCTGAGGGCCTGCCGAGCCAGGGCGTGGCCCTTGTCGCGGCGGTAGTCGGCCAGCACCTTCTGGCGCTGGGAGTCGAGGGGCGGAACGTAGTCATCGACCACGTCCTGCAGGGCCAGGATCACCTCGCCCCGGGGCAGGGAGAGCAGGGGACTGACCTGACCCGGCTCGAGTTCGAACAGCGCCTTGACCATCTCCGGAACCGGACCCATGCCGGGAATCGTTCCGCTGCGGGAGACCACGCCCGTGTCCCGCACCTCGATGCCCTTCTCCTCGGCGGTGCGACGGAAGGCTTCGAGATCGGTGGCGGCGGCGGCGAAGTCCTCGGCGGCCTTCTTCTCGGCTGCTCGCAGCAGCGGGAAGCGGAGTTGACCGCTGATCTGCTCGCGAACTTCCTCGAGCGGCCGGGTTCCCGGCTCGCGAACATCCACGAGCTGGATGACATGGAAGCCGAAGGGGGTACGGACCGGGCCCTCGATGGCGCCCTTCTCCATGCTGAAGACGGCATCGTCGAACTCGGGAACCATCCGGCCTCGGGCAAACCAGCCCAGATCGCCACCCTTGTCCTTGCTACCCGGATCGTCCGAATAGGTCGCCGCCAGAGTGGCGAAGCTCTCTCCGGAGCGAGCCCTGGAGGCCAGGCTCTCGGCCTGGGCGCGGGCCTTCTCCACGGTGGCCTCGTCGGCATCCGGCGGGACCTGGATCAGGATGTGGGAGGCCCGGCGCTGCTCGGGACGGGCGAAGAGCTGAGAGTTTTCCTCGTAGTACTTCTGGATCTCCTCGTCGCTGACCGATACCGAGTCGCCGACCATCGCGTCATCGAAAAGGATGTAGATCGCCCGGCGACCCTCGCCCTGGGAATACTGGTCGCGATGGGCTTCGTACCAGGCCGCCAGCTCGGCCGGCGCGGGGTCGAGATCCTTTTCGTAGCGCGCGTAGTCCAGGGCGACGAAGTCGAAGCCCACGCGCTGGTGGCGCCGACGGAACTCGCTCTCGATCTCGTCGGGAGAAACGTCCACCGATGCCAGCAGCAGATCGCGCCACTTGCGCACCAGGAGTTCGTCACGCAGGAAGTCCTCGTACTCGGCGGCGGACTTGTAGGAAGAGATGCGTCGGATGCGGCGCTCGTATTCTTCCTTGCCGACGAAGTTGCCGTTCTCGTCCTGGAAGACGGGGGTGTTGCGGATCATGTTGGCCAGTTCGGCCTGCGAGACGGCCAGCCCCATGCGCCGGGCGTCCTGGACGATCAGGCGGCGCTGGATCAGCTCCTCGGCGACCTGGGCCGGAACGTTGAAGTTCTTCGTGACCTGATCGTAGCGCGCACCGAACATCTGGCGGTACTGGCGCTCGCGATTCTGGGCCTGGTCGTGCCACAGTTGCGGGGAGATGTCCTCGCCGTTGACCGTGGCGACCCACCTCTGGTTTCGCCGGTCCGCCGGCTGCCACCAGGACACACCGAAGAAGAGCACGAAAGAAATGACGACCAGCCAAAGAACCCATTTGAGCTGGCTGAATTTCGACCTGAAGATGTTGAGCACAGTAAGAATCCCCGTTCCGGCCGGGCGAACCCGCGGCCGCCGCGAAGCCTACCGCACCCCTCGGGCAGCGGCAACTTGCCTTGATCTCAGCGGATTTGCACGCTCTGGCCCGCGGAACCAAGTTAACTCCGAGGCTCCCGGGACGGACCCGGGTGCCCGCGAGCCAAGGCGCGAGGTGCGCCCGGGTGCGGCAGGCAGATACGCACGATGGGGAACGCTTGCGGATCGTCCTGCCCATCCCCTGCGCGGAGAGGAAGCCCATGACGTCCATTCCCGATCCCGGCCGGGCCTCCCCCCGCGTGGCGGTGGACTGGGTCTATGTGCGGACTCGGACCCTGATCGCCCTGCTCCTGCTGCTGCTGGCGGTGGGAGGAGGGGGGGCCTGGTGGTGGTTGGGTC
>JALTMS010000307.1 GCA_027001345.1 Acidobacteriota bacterium
CACCCGGGAGCGCGACGACGCCGGGCTGCGCGAGGCGCTCGCCGCGTATCGCAAGGCGATGGAGGAGGCATGGAATGCCCAGACGCCGGACAAGGCAGAAATCATGGCCCGCTGGGAAGAGGGGGCAGAACTGCGCCGACAGCTCCACGAGAAGATGGTCGACATGCGCCTGGCCGTGCTCTCCGTATTGACCCCCGAGCAGCGTGAAAAGCTGCGCACTCTCGCAGCCGAGGAACCGGGATGCGGGGGCAAGGGTCACGGCGGTGAGCACCACGGCATGGGCCACCATGGCAAGGGCCACGGGCCCGGCGGCTGCGGTGGCGGATCCGACGCCTGAGTCCCGCCCAGGTGCTCGGCACTTCTCTGCGCCCCGTCTCGTGCGGGGCGCAGGCATTTCAGGTCGGCCGACGCGCGGCAACCCTCTTGACCCCGGCCTCTGTCTGGCAATACTTGATGCCTGTGCCCCATCGGCCGTCCCGGGGCGCAGCTCGACTCGCTGCCCCGCCCGGAGGTTCCATGATTCGCAATGCGCGCGTTTCCGTTCCGAGTTCCGTGATCCTGGCCCTCGTCACCCTGCTCTCCCTGGTCTTCCCGGCCGCTCTTGCCGAGGACGACTCCCGACTGAGGGTCGCCGTGATCGACTTCGACACCGAAGCATTGCAGGCAAGCTGGCACTTTTCCTGGCACTGGTCGAACCTGTCCAGGAGCGCCGCCGCCAATCTCGCCGAGGAGTTGTTCAAGACCGGCCGCTTCCGGGTCATCGAGCGCCAGCGCCTCGACGCGGTCCTCGGTGAACAGAATCTCGGCGATTCGGGCCGAATCGATCCGACCACGGCGGCACGCATCGGCAAGATCCTCGGAGTGCAGTTGGTGGTGATCGGCTCGATTTCCGAGTTCGGCATCAAGGAGCAGGGCGCTCGGATTCCCCAGATCGGAAAATGGAAATGGGGTCGCGGCATCGGTGGCAAGCTGGTGACGGGCAAGTGCGCGCTGTCGGCGCGACTGGTCGACACGACCACCGCCGAGATTCTCGCCATCGGCGAAGCCGAAAGCAGCTACAAGTTCGGCAAGGGAGAGTTCGCCGGCGCCAACCTGGGCACCACCTGGGATAGCGGCATGGCATCCAAGGTGCTTTCCAAAGCCGTGGAGAAGCTCGCCCGAGACATCGCTGCCGGCGCGGCCAACGTCGATCCCTCCACTTTCCGCGGCGGGCTGGTGGGCAAGATCGCCAAGGTCTCGGGAGACAAGATCTTCGTCAACCTGGGTTCGTCCTCGGCAGTCAAGGTGGGCGACCGCTTCACGGTCACCGCTCTCGGCGAAGTGATCATCGATCCCGACACCGGCGAGAACCTCGGCGGCATCGAAAGCGAAATCGGCGAGATCGAGATCACCCAGGTCGTGGGCGCCAAGCTCTCGGTAGCGCGCCCCATCGCGGGATCGGGCTTCGCGGTGGGCAACAAGATCACGATGAAGTGATGGCCGATGCTCTCGCCGGCCGCTACGAGAGAATCCAGCGGCAACTGACCGAACTCTTCGCCGGCTACGCCCGGGGCCTGGATGCCACGGCTCGGATGGCCAGCATCGTCGCTCTGCTGCACCACAAGATGCCCCACTTCTCCTGGACCGGCTTCTACCGTTGGACGGGAGAAGACCTGGTGGTCGGCCCCTACCAGGGTCCGCTGGCCTGTGCGGTGCTGGCGCGTGGCCGGGGCGTCTGCCTGCGCTGTGTCGAGAGCGGGCGGGCCGTGGTGGTCGATGACGTTCACGCCTTCGAGGGACACATCGCCTGCGACGCCCGCTCACGGAGCGAGGTGGTCGTGCCGGTGCGCCACGAGGGTCGGCTCGTCGCCGTGCTCGACGTGGACGCCACCCGCCCTGCCGCGTTCACCAGCACTGATGCCGAGGGCCTCGAGGCGATCGCCGCGCTGGTCCACGGCTGAGGTCGGCCGGCACGCGCATCCAACCCCATCGGATCGCGATCCCAGATCCATGCACCGAGCGGGAGCTGCTGTATATTCTGGTGGGCCGCGCCGGCCCACGGAGACACAGATGCGCACCGGAATCGTCGAACTTGAAGCTGACCACCCTGGGTTCAACGACCCGGAATACCGTCGGCGGCGGGACGAGATCGCTCGCCAGGCCCTCGACCACCGGCCGGGCCAGGCACCGCCGCACATCGAATACACCGAAACCGAGAATCGCACCTGGCGGCAGGTCTACCAGGGGCTTACCAGCTTGTATCCCACCCACGCCTGCCGGGAATACAACGAGGTTTTCGGCGACATCGGCTTTTCTCCCGACCGCATTCCGCAGCTCGCGGAGATCGACGACTATCTGAAAAGTAAGACAGGCTTCCGAATTCAGCCCGTCGCCGGGCTGGTGGAAAGCCGGGATTTTCTCGCCTCCCTCTCGCGACGCATCTTCCCTTCGACGGCCTACATCCGGCATCACAGCACGCCCCACTACACCCCCGAGCCCGACGTCTGTCACGAGTTGCTCGGTCACGTGCCGATGCTGGCGATCCCCGAGTACGCCGACCTGATGCAGAAGATCGGCGAGGGCTCGTTGGGCGGCAGCGACGAGCAGATCGTCCAGTTCGGCAGACTCTACTGGTACACCATCGAATTCGGCGTGATTCGGCAGGAAGGCAAGCTCCGGGCCTACGGGGCGGGCCTGCTCTCGAGCCCCGGTGAACTGGCCCATGCGGTGGAAGAAAAGCCCGACGTCCGCCGCTTCGACCCGGACGAAGCACGACAGATCGACAATCCGATCACGACCTATCAGCCGATTCTCTACGAGGTCTGCTCGATCCGGGAAGCCTTCTACCTGGTCGCCGCCTTCATCGAGCGTATCAAGCACGGCCTGTGAAAGCGTCCGAGGCCCGACCCCCGAGCGCTGCGGAGAGGAGACGATGATCCACCGACTCCAGCGGGGCCTGGTCCCCCCCAAGCCCCACATCGCTTTCGAAGTCGACGGCACCCTGGCCTACGAACACTGCTTCACCCGCCAGGGCTTCGACGGTTCCTACTCGATCCTCTATCACCGCCGTCCCCCCCACTGGGTGGCGGAGGCCGAGGATCTCGGCCCGCATCCCGGAGCCGGTGCGCCGGCCCCCCGTGGCGCACTCGAACGGCGGCACTACCTGAGTGGCAAGATCCCCCGCGGCGGCTCGCCCTTCGTCTGCCGGCGACGCATCCTGGCCAACCCGGAAATCGCGATCTGGATCGCCCATGCCGACCAGGACGACCCCACGCTGGTGGTCAACGGCGACGGTGACGAGTTGATCTTCGTGCATCGCGGCAGCGGCCGAGTGGATTCCCCCTACGGCGAGCTGATCTTCGATGAGCAGGACTATGTCTACGTACCGCGCGGTGTGCCCCATCGCTGGCGCCTGGATGGGCCGGCTGAGCTGCTGATCATGGAGGGGCTGAGTTATATCGATCTGCCGGCCCAGTTCCGCAACGCCGCCGGTCAGATCAAGATGGACGCTCCCTACTCCCACCGCGATTTCCGCCCGCCCCACTGGCCCGAGGGCGGCCCCACGACCCTCTCGGCGCCGCGGCGCATGGTCACCAAGCGCCTCGATCGGCTCAGCTCGCTGGAGATGAGCCACGATCCCTTCGACGTGATCGGCTGGGACGGAGTGGTCTGGCCGTTTGCCTTCCCGATCCGCGCCTATCAGCCCCGCACGGGGCTGGTCCACCTGCCGCCGACGATCCACATCACCTTCGCCGGTGCCGGCTTCGTGATCTGCTCCTTCGTGCCGCGGGTGGTGGATTTCCACGACAAGGCGATTCCCTGCCCCTACCCGCATTCCTCGGTTGACTGCGACGAGGTGCTGTTCTACGTCGAGGGCAACTTCACTTCGCGCAAGGGCATCGGAGCCGGCTCGATTTCCTACCATCCGATGGGCCTGCCCCATGGCCCCCATCCGGGCACCTACGAGGCCTCTATCGGAACCAGCCGCACTTCGGAGATGGCGGTGATGATCGACACCTTCAGCCCGCTGGCGCCCACGTCCCATGCCCAGCAGATCGAAGACCGCGGCTACAACACGAGTTGGGTGCGCTGATGGAAACCGGGCCAATCATCTGGCGTCCGCGAGAGGACGATCTCGAGAACTCCAACGTCGCTCGCCTGATGCAGCGACACGGCATCGCCGATACCGCAGAGCTGCGACGCCGGGCGGCGAAGGACCCCGGGTGGTTCTATCCGGCAATCATCGAGGACCTGGGAATCGAGTGGTTCGAGCCTTACGAATCGCTGCTCGACGACAGTCGCGGCCTGCCCTGGACCCGCTGGTTCATCGGCGGCCGGCTGAACATCGTGCACAACGTCCTCGACCGCCATCTCGAGCGACACGCGGAGCGCACCGCCGTGATCGCCGAAGACGACGACGGCTCGGTGGTCACGCTGACCTACGCTCAGCTCGATCAGCGGGTTTGTCGATTGGCCGCGGCCCTCTCGGGCCTGGGCGTGGGAGTCGGCGACGCAGTGGGTTTCTACTTGCCGATGACCGCCGACGTGGTCGTCGCCTTGCTGGCCTGCCTGAAGATCGGTGCGGTCAGCGTGCCGGTCTTCGCCGGCTTCGGCCCCGAAGCCCTTGCCGCGCGTCTCGAAGACTGTCACGCGCGGGTGCTGCTGACGGCCGACGGCACGCGACGCAAGGGCAAGGCGCTACAGCTCAAGGGAGCCGCCGATCGCGCCGCCGAACTGGCCTCGCGGGTGGAAACGGTGATCGTGCTGCGCTGCACCGGCGAGGAAATCCCCTGGAACCCGCAGCGTGACCTGTGGTGGCACGAAGTGGAGGCCGAGGCCCCCGAGCAGTGGCCCACCGCGGTGCTCGACGCCGATGCGCGCTCGCTGCTGCTCTACACCTCCGGCACCACCGGCAAGCCCAAGGGCGTGGTGCACACTCATGCCGGCGTCCAGGTGGTCACAGCCA
>JALTMS010000308.1 GCA_027001345.1 Acidobacteriota bacterium
CGCCTGCGCGGCAACCCGGTCAAGGACCGGTCACCTCTTGGCACTAGCGGCAGCTTCCCAGCGGGATCTCGTCTCGTGCCTGGAAGTGCCACGTGCCGGGGCTGTAGTTCTCATGCCCGCTGTTCGTCACTCGGAGAGGTAGAGTTCGGCGCCGGGGCCGAGGGGAATGCCCACCAGCAGCCAGACCACGAGCAGCAGCATCCAGGTCAGCAGGAAGGCCATCGAGTAGGGCAGCATGGCCGCAATTACCGTCCCGATGCCGGCCTGCGGATCGTAGCGCTGGACGAAGGCGACGATCAGGGCGAAGAAGGACATCATCGGAGAGATCAGATTGGTCACGCTGTCACCGATGCGGTAGACCCCCTGCACCAGCTCCGGTGAGTAGCCCAGCAGCATGAACATGGGAATGAAAACCGGGGCCATGAAAGCCCACTTGGCCGAAGCGCTACCCATGCAGAGGTTGATGATCGCCGTCAAGACGATGAAGGCGAGCATCAGGGGTATCGGCCCGAGGCCCGAGGCTCTGAGCAGATCAGCCCCCTTGATGGCGAAGATGATCCCCAGGTTGGTGTACTTGAAATAGGCCACGAACTGGGCAGCGAAAAAGACGAGGACCATGAACAGTCCCAGAGTCTCCATCGACTCCTTCATGCCCTTGACCACGTCGGTATCGCTGCGGAAGGAGCCGGACGCCAGGCCGTAGGCCAGTCCGGCAAGGAATCCGCCGAGGAAGATGAAGAAGACGATCCCGTGCATGAACGGGGAGTGGAGGATGCTGCCCGTCTCTGCTTCGCGCAGGACCCCATTGCCGGGCAGGAGCCCGATGAGAACCAGCGCCACGAGCAGCAGGGTGACGAGCATCGCCCATCGCAAACCGCGCTTTTCCTCGGCAGTCAGGGGTCGCACTTCCTCGCCGTCTTCGGCCGATGCGCCCTGGTAGGATCCGAGTCGCGGTTCGACGACTCTCTCGGTGACCCAGGTCCCGACTCCGGCAATCAAGAAAGTCGAGACCACCATGAAGTAGTAGTTGCAGGCGGGAGACAAGTTGTAGGACGGATCGATGATGCGGGCGGCTTCCTGGCTGATGCCGGCCAGCAGAGGGTCGATCGTACCCAGCAGCAGGTTCGCACTGAATCCACCCGAGACGCCGGCAAACGCGGCCGCCAGCCCGGCGATGGGGTGCCGTCCGACCGACAGGAAGAGCACCGCACCCATGGGTACGAGCAGCACGTAGCCTACGTCACTGGCCATGTTGGACATCACGCCCGCAAAGACGAGAGCGAAGGTCAGAAGGTGCCGTGGTGCGGAGTGGACCATCAACCGCAGGGCCGTGCCGATCAGACCGCTCTTTTCCGCCACGCCGACGCCGAGCATCGCCACCAGGACCGTGCCCAGTGGAGCGAAACCAGTGAAGTTGACAATGGTGTTGTCCAGGATCCAGTGCAGGCCATCGCGTGAGATCAGGTTGACGGGCAACACGGTCACCCCGTCCCGGGGGTTGACCGCCGCAAGGCCCATCTTGCTCGTCGCCCAGGAGAGCACGATCAGTCCGAAGGCGAACAGGGCGAAGAGCGTGGCGGGATGGGGGAGGGCGTTGCCGACGCCCTCGACCGTCGCGAGAAAGCGAGAGACGAGAGTCGGGCGGGAGGCGAGAGTGGCTCTCTTCCGCATCATCGGATTCAGCGCACCCAGCCCTGGGCGATGGGCATGCGGCGACCGCGGCCGAAAGCGACGGAGGTGACCTTCAATCCGATGGCGGCCTGTTTGCGCTTGTACTCGTTGCGGGTGATCAGGCGAACGACGCGACGAACGAGTTCGGCGTCGAATCCGGTGGCTTCCGCGATGGTCGCCGCCGAATGCCGCGCTTCCACGTGGCGCTGGACGATCTCGTCGAGCACGTCGTAAGGCGGCAGGGAGTCGCTGTCCTGCTGGCCGGGGGCCAGCTCTGCGCTGGGGGGCTTGGTGATCGTGCTTTCCGGAATCGGCGGCCGGGCGAATCCGCACTCGGAAGGACGGACGTTGAGCAGGCGGGCGAGGCGGTAGACCTGGGTCTTGGCCACGTCGGAAAGCACCGCCAGGCCACCGTTCATGTCACCGTAGAGGGTGCAGTAGCCCACCGCGAGTTCGCTCTTGTTGCCCGTGGTCAGCACGATGGCGCCGCTGCGGTTGGAAAGGGCCATCAGCACCGTGCCACGGACCCGGGCCTGGAGGTTCTCTTCGGCCAGGTCGGGCAGGTGCTCGCCGAGCAGGGCCTCGCCGCTTTCGCGAAAGGCCGCGTCGAGAAGTTCGCGGAATCCCTCGAAGGCAGCCGAGATGGGAATCACCTGGTAGGCGATCCCCAGACGCCGAGCCAGTTCCTGCGCATCGCGCAGGGAGTGCTCCGAGGAGTACTTGCCGGGCAGGGCCACGCCGCGCACCCGCTCCGGCCCCAGGGCGGCGACGGCCAGGGCGGCGGTGACCGCCGAGTCGATGCCTCCCGACAGACCGATCAGCGCCTGGTGGAAGCCGGTCTTGCGCAGGTAGTCCGCAATGCCCAGGCGCAGGGCCCTGAAGAGATCGAGGTCCAGGTCGCCCTCGCCCTCGGCGGACGAGGCGCTCTCGGCGGAAGCCGGCAACTCCACCACCAGAGGCTCGGCATCGAAGCCCTGGGAACCCGCGACGCGCTCTCCCCCGGGGCCGTAGACTCCCAGGCGCCCGTCGAAGACCAGGTCATCGTTGCCACCGAGCTGGTTGACGGAGACCATGGTCAGTCGATGGCGACGGGCGTGAGCGGCGAGGATCTGCTGGTGTTGCCGCTGCTTGCCCAGGACGAAGGGGCTGGCAGACGGCGAGAGGACGATTTCGGCGCCCCCGGCTGCCAGGTCGGCAACGGGGTCGCTGCCCTCCCGGTAACGGGCGGCAAAGCCCGCGTCCTCCCCTTTCCACAAGTCCTCGCAGACGGAAAGGCCGACGCGCCGGCCGGCGATCTCGACGACCACTGGCTGGTCACCCGGCCGGAAGTAGCGATGCTCGTCGAAGACGTCGTAGGTCGGCAGCAGACGCTTGTCGTAGAGGGCCACCTGCCGGCCGCCAGAGGCCAGAGCCAGACTGTTGGCCAGCCCCCCCGGGACAGGACGCGGGAAACCGATCACCGCGGCAGGACCGTCCGCCGTCAGGCGGGTCAGGAAGGCCACGGCCCGGCTGCAGGCCTCGACGAAGGCGCCCTCGAGCAGCAGATCCCGGGGAGGATAGCCACAGATCGCCAGCTCGGGAAAGACGACCAGGTCAGCTCCCCGGCGGCGGGCCGCGGACAGGCCTTCCTCGATGCGGCGGGCGTTGCCCTCCACGTCGCCAACGGTGGGGTTCAGAGCGATCAGAACCAGGCGCATGGGGGGATCATACTCCGGGCCCCGGAGGGCGGCCGCTATCGGAGGACCTCCTGCCGTCCGCAGCTCTCAGCGATGAGCCCCCCTGCGCCGTCCCCCAGCCCTGCGCTTCCTTCCCGCGGGGCGGCTCGGTAGAATCCGCCTTTCCCCACCTTGCGTTCCATCCCCCCGGAGACTCCAGCCATGAGCAGCGGCATCTCGCACCAAGACCTCGAAACCTGGGCCGACTACCTTCTCGACCACTCCCTGGGGGGCATCCGCCCCGAGGACGTGGTGATGCTCAAGGGTGAGCCCATCACCTGGCCCCTGCTCTCGATCCTCCAGGACAAGGTCTTCGCCGCCGGGGCCGTCGCCGACCTGAACCTGGTGGCACCGGACAACGACCGGGGCAAGGTCTGGGGCGCGTCCATCGCGCGCCACGGCACCATCGAACAGATCGAGCGAGTCCCGGCCTGGCATCGCCAGCGCTACGAGGCGATGACCAAGTACCTCGAAGTCCTCGGCGCCGAACGTCCCGACCTGTTCACCGGGCTGCCCGAAGACACGGCCCAGGCCGTGATGCGAGTGGACGAGCCGATCAAGGAGATTCGCCTGCTCAAGCCCTGGGTGATCACCCTCTATCCCACCCAGGCCTTTGCCGATCTGGAGGAGATGAGCCTGGAGGAGTACACCCAGGTGATCGTCTCGGCCTCCACCACCGACCCGCTGCAGCTCGAGCGTATCGAGGCGCCACTGCACGAGCTGATGTCCCGCACCCGAACCATCAGGGTGGTCACCGAGCATCCCGACGGAAGGGAGCTGACCATGCAGCTCTCGATCGCCGGCCGCAACGTGATCAAGTGCACAGGCAAGCGCAACTTCCCCGACGGAGAGGTCTTCACCAGCCCCGACGCCCGCAGCGTGGAAGGCGAGATCTTCGTCGACATGCCGGTGTTCTACGGCGGGACGACGATTCGCGGCGTCTACCTGCGCTTCGTCGGTGGCGTGATCGAGCAATACTCGGCCCTCGAAGGGGGCGACGCACTGGCCAAGATCATCGAGACCGACGAGGGCTCCCACCGCCTCGGTGAGATCGCCCTGGGCATGAACGCAGGCATCGAGAAGGTGCTGCGCCACCCCCTGTTCGTCGAGAAGGTGGGCGGCACCCTGCACATCGCCATCGGCGCGAGTTACCCCGAATGCTTCGTCGACGATCCTGCCTCCGAGGAGGGCCGGCGGCGCTGCGACGAGCTGCACCGCGAGGGGCTGCTCAACCGCTCCGCCCAGCACGTGGACATCGTCACCGACTTCCGCCCGGGCGGCGCGGGCAGAGCCGTTTACCTCGACGACACCCGCCTCGAGGTGCGCGACAGGATCTGGGTCGCGCCCTGACGAGACGAACACGATAGAGACTGGGGTTGAGAGGGAATCGATCAGGGAGAAACAGATATGGAAGCCCAGCAGGACAAGAGCAGCGTACTACCGGAGAATGCCTTTCGTGAACTCCAGCCGGGAGAGGTCTACCAGCCGATCGTTCCCGCCGATCTCTCGCCCCCGGAAGTCACTCTGCGCTCGGTGCTGCTGGGCCTGGGCGCGGTGGTGCTCTTCACCTTTGCGGCAGCCTACATCGGTCTGAAAACAGGCAACGTGATCGAGACGTCGATTCCCATCGCGATCCTCGCGGTGGCCATCGGCAACACCCTGATGCGCATGATGACCGATCGGCGCAACACACTGCTCGAGAACGTCATCATCCAGTCCCTGGGGCAGGCCTCGGGAGTGGTGGTGGCGGGGGCGATCTTCACCATCCCCGCGCTCTACATCAACCAGCTCAACCCCAACTTTTTCCAGATCTTTCTCTCCTGCATGCTCGGCGGCTTTCTCGGTGTGGTGCTGCTGATCCCCCTGCGGCGCTACTTCTGCGCCGAGCTGCACGGCCAGCTCCCCTTCCCCGAAGCAACCGCGATCGTCAACGTGCTGGCCACCGGCGAGAAATCCAAGGGTTCAGCCGGTATCGTCCTCGGTCTGGCCTTCGCCCTGGGCTTCGTCTACGACCTCTTCGTGGAATTCGTTCACCTCTGGAACGGCCACCTCAGCTCCCAGCACCTCTTCGGCCGCTTCGGCCGGGCGCTGGCCGACAAGCGCTTCGAACTCAGGCTCAACGCCACCGCGGTGTACTTCGGCCTGGGCTACATCATCGGACCGCGCTACGCGGGAATCATCGCCGCCGGCTCGGTGCTCTCCTACCTGGTCTTCGTACCGATGATCTTCTTCATCGGCTCCGGAATGCAGCTTCCCGTGGCGCCGGAGACCAGTCGCCTGATCGCCGAGATGAGCGCCGGAGACATCTGGGGCACCTACGCCCGGCCGGTGGGCATCGGCTGCATCGCCATCGCGGGTCTGATCGGCATCATCAAGATGGGAAAGATCATCCTCTCCTCGCTGACTCTGGCCTTCAAGGGACTGGTGGGAACACACCCGATCGACACCGCCTTGCGCACCGACCGGGACATCTCCCCCAAGAACACTTTCCTGATTCAGCTCGGCTCGGCGGCGGGCATGCTGCTGCTGTTCTGGTGGGTCAGCGGCTCGCTCAAGTACGCCCTGATCGGTACGGTGATCACCTTCGTACTGGCCTTCCTCTTCACCCCCGTCGCGGCGCGGGCGATCGCCATCGTCGGCGTCAACCCGGTTTCAGGCATGACCCTGATCACCCTGATCATCGCTTGCCTGGCCCTGGTGGCCGCGGGCCTCGGCGGCGACGCCCTGGGGCAGACCATCGCCCTGATCATCGGCTGCGCCGTATGCACCGCCCTGTCCACCTCCGGAGCCTTCGTCTCCGATCTGAAGATCGGCTTCTGGACCGGTGCGAGCCCCTACAAGCAGGAGCGTTGGAAGTATCTCGGCATCGTCGTCGCCTCCCTCTGCGTGGGCGTCATCATCTGGGTGATGAACGACGCCTACGGCTTCCTGATCGAGGAGGGTGGGCGCCTGGTGCCCAATCCCGACATGCCGGCGCCCCAGGGTAACCTGATGGCGGCCATCGTCTCCGGCGTGATGGGCGGCCAGGAGCAGCCCCTGCTGCTCTACGCCCTCGGTGGCGTGATGGCGGTGCTGCTGGAGATGGCTTCGGTGCCGGCCCTGGCCTTCGGCCTGGGCATGTACCTGCCGATCGAGATCAACATGGCGGTGTTCGCGGGTGCCGCCGCGGGTGCGGTGATTTCCAACTCCGGAGGCAGCGAAAAAGTACGCAAGGCCCGGGCCAAGCAGGGCACGCTGATTGCCTCGGGCGTGATGGCGGGCGCTGCCATCGTCGGCACCGTCGGCGCCTTCGGCAAGCTGCCTGCGCTCGGCGAACCGATCAACTGGATCGACCTCGAGCACCTGGCCAAGGCCGGAGGATGGTCGGGAATGCTGGCCTACCTCGAAGGCTTCTGGGGCCAGGCGGCGAGCGTCGCCTTCTTCCTGCTGCTCTCGTGGCTCTGCTACAAGTTGGCTGCCAAGGGCGCCGAGTGGCAGATGGCCGAAGACGCCGAGGATGCCTCCTGATCGGACCTGCTGATGGATCCGACCCAGGAGGACGCGCTGAGGGTCACTCCCTCGCTGAGCATCCCGCTGCGGGAGTTCGAGATCTCCTTCGCCCGCAGCGGGGGTCCCGGTGGTCAGCACGTGAACAAGGTCGAGACGCGAGTGATCGTGCGCTTCCCCGTAGCTGCCAGTCCCTCCCTCTCGGCTCGGCAGAAGGCGCGCATTCTGCGCAAGCTCGCCACGCGCATCAGCCGCGAGGGCGTGCTGCGCCTGAGCTGCGGCAAGCACCGTAGCCGGCACGCCAACCGGCGCGAGGCCCTCGAGCGCATGGCGCGGCTGCTGGCCGACGCTCTGCACCGCGATCCGCCCCGTGTCGAATCGACCGTCCCCCGAGCGCAGAAGAGAAAGCGCCTGGAGCAAAAGCGGCGTCTGGCCCGGATCAAGCAAGCACGGCGGCGACCGCGGGACGACGAGTAACGGACCGGCCGGCATCCCGTTGCCCGGGCCCCCTGTCGTCCCGCGGGAGTGCTGTGTCGTTCGATGACAACGATTCTGGTAGTCTCTTGCCAACCCTCCATGGAGACCACCATGCGCCGTTCCTTCGTCGCCCTTGCTCTGCTCTGCCTCTTCTTTCTCGCCCCGGCGGCAGCCGACAAGTCGTCGAAAAGCGACAAGGGCCGGCTGGTGGCCAAGACTTTCAAGGGACTCGAGCTGCGCTCGATCGGCCCGGCGCTGATGTCCGGGCGTATCGCGGACATCGCGATCCACCCCCAGCGCCAGAGTACCTGGTACGTAGCCGTGGGTTCCGGAGGAGTGTGGAAAACCACCAACCGGGGAACAACCTGGAAGCCCGTTTTCGATCAGCAGACGGCCTATTCCATCGGCTGCGTGACCATCGACCCCCGGGATCCCGACGTGATCTACGTCGGCACCGGCGAGAATGTCGGAGGTCGGCACGTGGGCTGGGGCGACGGCGTGTACCGCTCCCGCGACGGCGGCGAGAGCTGGGAAAAACTCGGCCTCGAGAAGACGGAACACATTTCGAAGATTCTCATCGACCCGCGGGACTCACAGGTGATCTACGTCGCGGCCCAGGGCCCACTGTGGTCCAAGGGCGGCCAGCGGGGGCTGTACAAGAGCCGTGACAGTGGTGCGAGCTGGGAGAAGATACTCGGTGACGATGCCTGGACCGGCGTGACCGACCTGGTGATCGATCCGCGGGATCCGGACCGACTCTACGCCGCCACCTGGCAGCGGCAACGCACCGTGGCGACCTACATCAGCGGCGGCCCGGGCTCCGGAATTCACAAGTCCACCGATGGCGGCAAGACCTGGCGCCGCCTGAAGAAGGGCTTGCCCGACAAAGACATGGGCAAGATCGGCCTGGCCATCTCACCTCAGAAGCCCGATGTGCTCTACGCGGTCATCGAACTCGAGCGGCGTACCGGCGGCTTCTTCCGTTCCTCCAATCGGGGGGAGAGCTGGACCAAGATGTCCGACGCGGTGGGACGCGCCACCGGTCCCCACTACTACAACGAGCTGGCCGCCTCTCCCCATGCCTTTGACCGGGTCTATTTGCTCGACGTGCGGGTGCAGGTCACCGAGGACGGCGGACGGACCTTCCGCGAGATGAAGGAGGTCGCCAAGCACAGCGACAACCACGCCCTGGTCTTCGACCCGAACGATCCGGACTACCTGCTGGCGGGCACCGATGGCGGACTCTACGAGAGCTATGATCTCGAGCAGAGCTGGCGCTTCGTGGCCAACCTGCCGGTGACCCAGTTCTACAAGCTCGCCGTCGATGACGACGAGCCCTTCTACAACATCTACGGCGGGACCCAGGACAACAACACCCAGGGCGGCCCCTCGCGCACCGACACGGTCAACGGCATTCGCAACGCCGACTGGTTCATCACGCTTTTCGCCGACGGCCATCAGCCGGCAGTCGAACCGGGCAACCCCGACATCGTCTACTCCGAGTGGCAGCAGGGAAACCTGGTGCGCCACGACCGCACGACCGGAGAGATCGTCTACATCCAGCCCCAGCCCGAGCCCGGCGATCCCCCCGAGCGCTTCAACTGGGACGCACCGATTCTGATCAGCCCCCACTCCCCGACCCGGCTGTACTACGGCAGCCAGCGACTGTGGCGCTCGGACGACCGCGGCGATAGCTGGAAGCCGGTCAGCGGCGACCTGACCCGCAACGAGAACCGCCTGCTGTTGCCGCTGATGGGGCGGCAGTGGAGCTGGGATTCGAGCTGGGATCTGTGGGCGATGTCGAACTTCAACACCATCACCTCTGTGGCGGAATCACCGCTGGTCGAGGGCTTGCTCTACGTTGGAACGGACGACGGCCTGCTGGCGATCAGCGAAGACGGCGGCAAGCAGTGGCGGCGGATCGAGGTCAGCGAGCTGCCCGGTGCGCCGGCGCGCAGCTTCGTCAACGACATCAAGGCCGACCTGCACGACCCCGACACGCTGTACGTCGCCCTCGATGCCCACAAGCAGGGCGATTTCACGCCCTACCTCTATCGCAGCACCGACCGCGGCAGGAGCTGGCGCTCGATCGCCGGCGACCTGCCGCAGCAGCACATCGTCTGGCGCCTGGTCCAGGATCACGTCAAACCGGAGTTGCTCTTCGCCGGCACCGAATTCGGTCTGTTCTTCACCCTCGATGGCGGTCGGAAGTGGATCGAACTCGAAGGCGGCGTGCCGACGATTCCCTTCCGCGATCTGGCGATTCAGCGGCGCGAGAACGACCTGGTGGGCGCCACCTTCGGCAGGGGCTTTTTCGTACTCGACGACTACAGCCCGCTACGGCAGGTCAGCGAGAGCCTGCTGTCCGAGGAGGCGACCCTCTTTCCCGTACGCCGAGCCTGGTGGTACGTCGAGCGGCGACCCCTCGGACAGCGCGGACAGGCGTCCCAGGGCGCCGCCTACTTCACCGCCGAAAACCCGCCCTTCGGTGCCGTCTTCACCTACTACCTGGCGGAAGACCTCGCCTCTCTCACCAAGCAACGCCAGAAACGAGAGAAAGAGCTGAAGAAGAAGGGAGCCGACACTCCCGTACCCTCCTTCGACGCCCTGGAAGCCGAGCGGCGGGAGGAGGAGCCCCAGGTGCTGCTCGTGGTACGGGACATCGATGGCCAGGTGGTCCGTCGCCTGCAGGGTGAAACGAGCGCGGGATTCCATCGCACGGCCTGGGATCTGCGCTTTCCCAATCGCCGCGCTGTAGGGGCCGAACGCCCCAGGGGACCGGACGGCGAGCCCAAGGGCTTCCTCGCGGCCCCCGGCCGGTATACCGTCACCCTGGTCAAGCGGGTGGCCGGTCGGGTCACCACGCTGGCCGGACCGGAGGCCTTCGATGTGGTGCGCATGCGCGAAGGTGTACTCGCCGGCAGCAGCCCCGAGCAGACCGTCGCCTTCCTCCAGCAGGCGGCAGAGTTGCAGCGTGCCGTAACCGGCGCCAACCGCTCTGTGTCCGAGGCCTTCGGTCGCATCGACGCGCTGCGTGAGGCTCTCGAGCGCTCGGCCATCGAACCGGGCAGCGAACTCGACATGGCGGTACGTGACCTCCGGCAGCAGCTCTTCCAGGTCCAGGAGGCGATGGGTGGCAACACCTCCCAGCGCAGCATCGGCCAGCCGATGGCACCGTCGGTGATGCGCCGCCTGGACGTGGTGATCACCGGCAATCGCCTGTCGACCTACGGCCCGACGCCAACCCACCGCCGCAGCCTCGAGATCGCCCGCGAGCAATTCGCCACCCTACGCGAACGGCTGCACCAGCTCATCGACATCGAGCTGCCGGCGCTCGAAAAGCGCCTCGATGACGCCGGCCTGCCCTGGACCCCGGGCCGCGCCGTGCCTCCGGCCCCGTAACGCCAGCCCCGTCCCGCGCGGCTGCGCGAGATGTGCCAGCCAGCGGCAGAGGAAGATCCATCGCCGGCGTTATGATGGAAGGCAGTCGGCCGCCACTGTCGCGGGGAGGCTGGCGAGAATGGCCAGAAGTGCCCATCGAGGGTTGGTCATGGCGAAGGGGAAGGTGCGGTACGGGGCGCGGTGGGGATCGCGGGCGGCCCTCGGCGCGTTGCTGCTGTGCCTGGTCACGCCGTGTGATGCCTCGCGGCTGCCCTTCGAGCGCTTTACGGTCGAGGAAGGCCTGCCTTCGGATCGCGTGCTGAGTCTGAGCTTCGATCACCGGGGCTTTCTCTGGCTCGGCAGCAGCGACGGTGCCGCCCGCTTCGATGGACGTGAGTTCACCGTCTATGGTCGAGATGGGGACGAACGATGGGGACCCGTCCGGGCGATCCGCAGCGGACCCGACGGCAGCCTGTGGATCGCCGACGGCTCGACCCTCCACGTGCGCCGGCCCGGATCGATCCACGACTTCGAAACCCTGCGTGCAGCCGATGGGGGCTGGCGAGGAACGATTCTCGACCTGCTCGTGGATCGCGGCGGCCGGTGCTGGCTCGCCACGTCGGCGGGTGTCTTCGTCGCCGCCACCGATGCCGGCAGCCGCTTCGAGCCCCTGCAGGCAATCGCCCCCGCTCCGCCGATCCATACCCTCGCCGAGGCGGCGGACGGCACGGTCTGGATCGGATCCGAGGATGGCGCCTGGTCGGTCGATGGTGGCGGAGCGCGCCATCTCGGCACTGCCGAGGGCCTGGCCAGCCCCTCCGTGCGGGCCATCGCTCCCCTGGCCGACGGCTCGGCCTGGATCGGTACCACCGGAGGGCTGTGCGTCTTGCCGCCGGCCGATACGTCGCCGGCCAGGGGCTGCCGGCCGGCGGGCAGCGGCGCGGCGAGTCGCGAGTGGGTCATGGCGCTGACCGCCGACGGCGACAGCGGCCTGGTCGCGGCGACCAACCGCGGCCTGTATTCCCTCCGCGCCGGCCGGGAACTCGTCGCCCTCGACCCCCAGGCCAGCCTGGGGCGAGCGGAGATCCTCGCCCTGGCCCGAGACGCGGCCGGTGATCTGTGGATCGGCACCGCCGGTGGCGGCTTGCTCCGCGTGGCTCGCAACGGACTGACGGCTTACGGGCAGGCCGACGGTCTGCTCGCCACGCGAATCGCGAGCCTCGCCCGGCTCGAGGGCGAGGGCATCGTGGCCATCGCCACCGGCCACTACTTCCACCGTTTCGACGGCCACCGCTTCCAGGGTTTTTCACCACGTTTGCCCCCGGAAGTAGACGACCTGGGCTGGCCCTGGGCCCAGATGTGGGCGCGGGATGGGAAAGGTCGCACCTGGTTGGCCACCGGCCGCGGTGTGGCGGTTTATCCCCCCGGCCCGGGGCTGACCATGGTCGAGCGCTCCCTGCCCGAGCGCCTGCTGGGCCGGCGCGAAGGGCTGGCGGGCGAGAACGTGCAGCGGGTCTTTCACGACCGGAACGGAATGCTCTGGATTTCCACCATCGATGACCCCGAGTGCACCCTGACCCGCTACGATCCCCGCAGCGCGACGGCTGAACGCTTCTGCATCGAACGCGGCCTGCCACCGAATGCCGCTCCGACCGTCTTCGCCGAGAGCCCCAGTGGAAGCCTGTGGACCGGCTTCTTCGATGGCCATCTGATGCGACGGCGACCCGGCGACAGGGAATTCGAAGACCTGCCCACGGATCGGCGGAGCACGGGGACGATCCATGCCCTGCACTTCGACCGTCACGGTCGGCTCTGGATCGGCACCGAAGCGGCGGGCGTTCTGCTGCTGAGTGACCCCGATGCCCGGCAGCCGGCGCTCGACCAACCCCTGCCTCCATCGGCCTTGCCGGCCACCACGGTACGCTGCATCTGCGAAGACCGGGCCGGACGGATCTACCTCGGCACCGCCGCGGGCATCGTGCGCCTCGGACCGAATGCCGGTCAGCGACGATGGTTCACCATCGCCGACGGCCTGCCCAACAGTTTCGTCGATACCTGTATCCGGGACGCCGACGGGCAACTCTGGTTCGGCACCTTCGACGGCCTGGCCCGTCTCCTCCCGCAGCCCGAGCTGCCGCTTCCACTGCCGCGAGTCTTCATCAGCTCCCTCGTTGCGGGAGGCAAGCCCGTCGCCCTGAGCGACGTCCTGGTCGAGCGCGTTCCACTCCAGGTCTTCGAACCCTCGCGACGAGAGATCGAGATCCACTACAGCGGACCGGAGTTCGGCACCGGAGGCCAACTGGATTTTCAGTACCGGCTGCGACCGGACGATCCCTGGAGCGCGCCCCGGAGACGCACCTCGGTGCTGCTGGCCGGCATGCGACCCGGCACCTACCACTTCGCCGTTCGGGCGATCAATGCCGACGGGCGGATCAGCCCGCGACCGGCCGAGGTGGAGTTCACGATCCTCGCTCCCGTCTGGCGCCGCGGCTGGTTTCTCGGACTCCTGCTCGGGGCTCTGACAGTCCTCTTCCTCGCCCTCCACCGGCTGCGCATCGGCCACATGGTGGCGCTCGAAAGGCAGCGCACGCAGATCGCGATGGACCTCCACGACGAGATCGGCGCCGGCCTGGGCAGCCTGGCGTTGCTGTCGGACATGGCCGGTGAGCGGGCGGAGAAGCGCTCGACCCTGCGCCGACTCGTCGATGAGATCGGCGATGCGGCGACGGAACTTTCCACGGCCCTCGACGACATCGTCGGCGGCCTGCGCCCCGGCGCCGACACCCTCGAGTCCCTCGCCCGCGATCTGGCCGAGCGCGGGCGGCTGCTGTTTCCCGGTCAGGAAACGCGCTTCGAGGCCCGCCTTCCCGCCCGGTGGCCGACCACGCGACTCGGAGTGGTGGTGCGACGCAACGTCTTCTTGATCGGGCTCGAGGCACTGCACAACGCCGCTCGACACGCCGATCCACGACACGTGGTACTCGAGTTCCACTCGGCGACCCGCCGCTGCTGGGTGATGCGAATCGAAGACGATGGCCGGGGCCTCGAAGCCAGCGCTCCCCCACGGCCGGCGGGAGGGGGCGGGTTGACAGGCATGGCGCATCGCGCCACCGAGATCGGCGCTCGGCTCGAGATCGACAGCGCCCCGAACGACGGTACGCGAGTGCGGCTGACCTTCGCTCTCCAGCCCCCCCGCCGGCTCGGCTTCCGGCGGCGCGCCTCCGATGATCATAGGAGGGACGGACCCGGTGCCGGGTCGTAAGCTGGCTGGTGGGAGCACGCCGCAGGCGAGGACGAGATGGACGATCAGGCAAACATCCGCATCGCGTTGATCGAGGACTCACCGCGCTACCGCGCGACCATGGAACGCTTCATTCGTCACTCGCCGCGACTCGAACTGGCCGCCAGTTTCGGTCAGGCGGCCCCGGCCCTCGAGGCCGCCCGGCGCGCGGTGGAGGCGGACGGCAAGCCGAAGTGGGACGTGGTGCTGATGGACATCGAAATGCCCGGGATCAACGGCATCGAGGCCACCCGGCGCCTCAAGCAGCTTTGCCCGCAGTTGAAGGTGCTCGTGCTGACGGTCTTCGAGGCCTCGGAGACCATTCTTCAGGCCATCTGCGCCGGAGCCGACGGCTACCTGCTCAAGCGCGCCCGTGCCGGCGAGGTGAGCGGAGCGATTCGCGCCGTGATCGGCGGGGGGGCGCCCCTGACTCCCAGAGTGGCCCGCAGCCTGCTCGACGTGGTCCGCATGCAACGCCCCCACGACAGTGGCCAGAGCGCGCAACCGACGAGGCTGGAGCTGACCGAGCGCGAGCAGCAGGTACTGCGCGGCCTGGTCGAAGGGCTGAGCTACCAGCAGGTGGCCGATACTCTCGGCATCGGCCTGGGGACCGTCCGCAAGCACATCACCGCGATCTACCGCAAGCTGCACGTCCACAGTGCGGCGGAAGCCGTCAGCCGCGCCCTGCGGGAGCAGATCCTCTGAACCCACCGTTCGCCGGCCCTCCGGGAGGCGCTTCCACTTCGAATGGGAATCGGCTAGGATGGCCTGTTCGGCAGCGCTGCCGACATTGGCCGGGCGGGGGACCCGGACGCTGGCTTGATGGGGTCTTCCTGCTCAACGAGGGGAGGGTTCCATGAGGGTGCGGGTGCCTGGCAGCAACCGGTTTCTATTTCATCTCGTTGCACTTTTGTTCATTGGCTTGTGGGCTCTGGCCCCGGCGCTGGCTGCGGGAGCCGACCGGGACGGGGACGGCGTGCTCGATGCAGTGGACAACTGCCCGGAGGTCGCCAACGAGGCGCAGGCCAACCGGGATTCCGATGCCCTGGGGGACGCCTGCGATCCCTATCCGGACCAGGATCTGCGTGTGCGCGTCGAGGCGCCGGGACGGGCTCGGATTCAGGAGCCGGCCGAGGTGATCTATCGACTCGAAGACCCGGAGGGCAACCTGCTCGACGAATTGCAGGGCGTGCAGGCGACGCTGACCGTCGACGGCGCGGCGCGTTTCGGCGATCCCAGCGAGGGCCATCTGCTTGCCGGATGGGGCACCGGCCGGGCGCTGGTCGAGTTCGTCGAGGGGCGGGTGACGATCGAGATCAGCGACACTGTCCCGGAGTTCGTCACTCTGGGGTTGGAGGACAGCGAAGCGATGGGGATCGCCATGGAGTCCGACATCTTCGAGAACTTCGAAGGCTCCACCGGCGGCTTCGTCACTGAGGGGCGCACCGACGCCTGGCAGCACGGCGTACCGACCAGTGGCCCGCGTCGCGCCTACTCCGGTCAGTCGGTCTGGGGAACGGTGCTCGACGGGAACTACCCGGCGGATGCGGACGACTGGCTGATCTCACCGGCGATCGCCCTGCCACCGGGGAATTTTGCCCAGCTCGAATACCAGGGCTGGTTCGACTGCGAGGTGTTCTACGACCGGGGCTACGTGGACATCAGCCTCGACCAGGGACAGAGCTGGATCAACCTCCGATACCTCTCCGGCGACAAGGGCGGCTACACCCACCACGTCATCGATCTCGCCGAGTATGCGGGCAGGGTGATCCGCGTCCGATTCCGCTTCAAGAGCGATCTCTTCTTCGAAAAGGAAGGCTGGTACATCGACGATTTCGCGGTGCGCGGCATCAATGTCTCGATCCGCTTCACTGACAGCCTGAATACTCCGCCGGTCGCCAACGCCGGTCCCGATCAGGAAATCGAATGCGAACGCCGCCTCAAGGCGAAGGCCCACCTCGACGGATCGGCCTCCTACGACGAGGATTCCACTCCCGGCACCCAGGACAACATCGTGTCCTACCTCTGGAGCGTGGAGGAGAGAAACATCGGCACGCGCCCCATCATCGATCATCAGTTCGCCTTCGGCCGGCACCAGGTGCAGCTCAAGGTCACCGATCGCGACGGCGAGTTCGACATCGACAACACCATAGTGGAGGTGGTGGATACCGCCGCGCCGGAGGGCTCGATCTCCTTCCCCGAAGAAGGGCGATGTTTCGGCGAGGAGGAAGTGCCGGTAGTGGTCGAAAGCCGATTCGAAGATACCTGTGACCCGGAGCCGGCCCTCACTTATACCCCGGCCGGAGGACCGGCCTACCAGGAGCACGGAGATCTGCACGTCACCGTGCGGGCCTCGGATCGCGGCGGCAACGAGGGGACGGCGGAGATCTTCTTCACCATCGACCTGCAACCCCCGTCGGTGACCGTCATCGCACCGCCCCAGCGGAGCGTGTCCTGGGAACAGATGCCGGCCGAGTTGATCTTCGAATCCCACGACGACGACGGCGCGACGGGCGGCCCGATCCACGAGACCGCCTACCTCGACGACTGCCTGCTCTACGACGGCTGGGAGTTCGGCGACAAGGACGGACTGCTGAGCGACGAGGTGCTCGAACTCGGAGATGCCGCTTTGTGCCGGGCTCTCGAGCGCTGCGGCCGGGAATTCTGGACCGATCCGGTGATTCGTATCTTCGCCGACGACTGCGGTGGCAACCTGGGCCAGGGAATCCGACGGGTCCCCGGCAGCTTCCGCGCCGCACGGGAGAAGTGCAGCGACTGAGCCGGAGGCCCTTGCTGCATCGCGGCGCATCGGAAAGATCCGGCGGAGGCACGGGAGGCCTGGGAAGACGAGGCTCCACCAGCCCCGTCGAGTCCGCGGCGGTGGACCACCTCACGCCTCGCGGCGCCGTGGATCGCGTCCACCGTGGAGCGAAGAATGTGCACGCCTTGCCCTGGGGCGATAGTTAGACGTAAACATCGGGACATTCGGCCGCGATGCGCTCTCCAGACCTCTGAAAAGGGGGTCAAAACGGGGAGAAAAAGTGGCGTAAACATTCTTCGCTCCACGGTGGATTGCGTCCGCTGGATTGCGCTATAGTTCGAGCTTTTCAGGACTTGTCTGGGGGACGAGTCCGTGGAAGGCTTGATTTGACTCGCCTCGCTATCTTTTCAAGATCTGCCGGCAGCCTCGGACCTCGGCTGGCGCTGGTGCTCCTCTGTGGATGGGGTCTGGCGGCGGCTCAGGTCCAGGTGCAGGTGCTCGACGAGGGGGGCGCCAGCCTGGTCCGGGCACGGGTCG
>JALTMS010000309.1 GCA_027001345.1 Acidobacteriota bacterium
GAGCAGTGCCAGCGCGGCATCCGCGTCCTCGACCGCCAGCTCTCCACGATCGATCGCGGTATTCAGCTCCCGCACCAGACGGAAGACCTCGCCTAGAGCGCCCGAGATGTTCAGGTCGTCGTCCAGTGCCGCGGAGAAGGCCCGGCGGGTCTGGTCCAGCCGCTCGCCGAGACGTATCTCGCCGGCCCGGGTGACCACCTCCGTGGCCAGCCGGCGCCGCAACGCATCGACACGCTCGAGTTCACTGCGCGCCTGGTCGAGGGCCTCGAAGGTGAAGTTGAGGGTCTTGCGGTAGTGAGTCCCGATCAGCAGATAACGCAGTGCCCGCGGGTCGTGTCCCCGATCGAGGAGCTGTCTGAGGGTGTGGAAATTGCCCAGCGACTTGGACATCTTCTCGTCGTCCGCCAGCAGGTGCGCTCCGTGCAGCCAGTAGTTGACGAAACGACGACCGGTGGCTCCCTCGGACTGGGCGATCTCGTTCTCGTGATGGGGAAACTTGAGATCCACGCCGCCGGCATGAATGTCGAAGCTCTCACCGAGGTACTTGAGCGCCATCGCCGAGCATTCGATGTGCCAGCCCGGCCGTCCCGAGCCCCAGGGGGAATCCCACTCCGGCTCTCCGGGCCTGGCCCCCTTCCACAGCACGAAGTCCGCCGGATCGTCCTTTTCGTACTCGTCGGCATCGACCCGCGCACCGACCACCAGCTTTTCCCGGTCGAGGCCGGCCAGAGCGCCGTAGCCCTCGAAGCTGGCGATACGGTAGTAGACCGAACCCTCAGAAGGATAGGTATGCCCCCTGTCCTCGAGCCGGCGGACGAGTTCGAGCATCTCGGCGATGTGCTCGGTCGCGCGGGGATAGTGGTGGGCGGGCTTGATGCCCAGCGCTCGGGCATCTTCGAAAAAAGCTTCGGTGTAGCGCCGGGTCCACTCCCCGATGCTGACGCCCGCCTCGGCGGCCTTGCGGATGATCTTGTCCTCCACGTCGGTGATGTTCATCACGTGAAGCACGTCGAAGCCGCGCCACTCGAGATGCCGGCGCAGGAGATCTTCCCAGGCGAAGGTGCGGAAATTCCCCACATGAGCGAAGTCGTGCACCGTCGGCCCGCAGGTGTAGTAACCCACGTGGCCTTCGCGCAGCGGACGGAAGTCGTCAATGCTCCGGGTCAGCGAGTTGTAGAACCTCAGCATCGCCATCTCCTCTCGTCGCCGGATTATGCACGAGCCGAAACAAAACCGCCTTCCGGTCGAACCGGAAGGCGGTCATCGCGAAAGCTGTGAACGATCAGAAGTTGAGTTTCATCTGGAGCTGGAAGACACGGCCCTGCCGGCGGAAGCCGACGGGGAACTCGCGGAAACCGAAGCCGCCTTCCGGCAGAGGGACCTCCTGCTTACGAATCTGGCTGAGGATCAGCGTGTTGTCGTTCATCAGATTGAAGATGTCGAGCTGGGCGGTGGCCCGCATCGAGCGGATCCGGAAATCCTTCTGCAGGTTGACGTTGAAGTCCCAGATCGGAGCGTTGCGCTGGTCGTTGCGACGGCCGGTGGGGAAGATGAATCGGGTGGTCGCCGAGCCGAAGCTCAAGCTGTCACGGTTGGTACTGTAGTCCCGACCCGAGGCGCCGATGGCGAAGTTGGCGTCCGAGTCGGTCACCGTCCGCACGGTGATCAGCGAGTAGGGCCTGCCGGTGGCGAAATTGAACGCGGCACCGATACGAATCCCGCCCCAGTAGGGCAGCAGCACCCGGCCGTTGATCTTCACCACGTGACGCTGGTCGTAGCTGAGGAAACCGACCTCGTCATCCGTGTTCGCCGGATCGTCCCCCAGGCTGCTGTTGTAATCCTCGGCCTGACCGATGGCCTTCGACCAGGTGTAGGAAGCCTGCAACTCCCAGTTCTGGTAGTAGCGGCGGGTCAGTTCGACGACGTAGGCCTCGTAGTTGCTCGCATTGAAGTTGCCGACCAGGTAGACGTTGTTGAAGAAGGGCGAGGAGAGCCGCAAGTCGGGCAGACCATCGAAGCGCGGGTTGCCGGCAGAGTCGATTCGACCAGCGCAGTCGGCAAACTTGCCGATCCTCTTGCAGCAGGGCTTGAGAGGATCGCGGGTCGGATCATCACAGGAGGGGAACTCGGCGGGTCGATCGCCCCAAAGGACCGCGGAGTGGTTGATGTCCACGTCCTGCAACTGGTCCTTGAACTTCCGCTTCAGATAGCGAACGCGCAGGCTGGTCTCGGGCGCGATTTCGCGTTCGATCGACAGGCCCCACTCGTCATTGGCCTGTGAGCGCAAGTTGCGATCGATGGCCCGCACCGACCAGCCGTAGTCCCGCGCTCCGGTGGAAATCGATCCGTCACTCCGGAGCGTCCGCAGCGTCTGCGCCGAGTCCGAATCGGCCTCGTCCACCAGGGGCAGCAAGAAGGTCTGGTTGTGGAAGCGACCCCAGTTCGCCGCGATCTTGGTCTTGCCATCGTTGAACGGATCCCAG
This sequence comes from Acidobacteriota bacterium, assembly GCA_027001345.1. Taxonomy (GTDB): domain Bacteria; phylum Acidobacteriota; class Polarisedimenticolia; order J045; family J045; genus JALTMS01. Next base: position 2,484 of record JALTMS010000309.1, read on the forward strand.
GCGATGCTCAGCCGCGGCTCGAGATTGTTGTTGATGACGTCGAAGATCTCGGCCGGCCGCGCATTGGCCACGTCCAGCTCGCCCACGTAGGGGAAACCGGCGGCCTGCTGGAGCAGGCGGCAGCGGGCGTTCAGGCAGGGCTCACCCTCAGGAGGGAGATCGAAGGGATGGTAGGTAAAGCCGGAACCCACCGGAAGAACGATGTTGGGATTCGAGGGAACGGGAGTGGGATTGAGAGCAGAGCCCTTGAGGAATCGGGCCAGGCAGGCCGATGGACCGACCGGCCTGCCATACAGCCCGATGAAGAAATTCTCGCATTCGTCGAGATACTCCTCCCACTGCCGCCGCTCATCCCGGGGATCGAAGGGCGTGTACCCCGGCGCCGACATTTCTTCCCGGAAGAAGCGCACACCCGCAGTGATCGTCAGGTTGCTGGCCGGCTCGAAGGTGTCGGAGATGTAGGCGTGATAGTAGTTACCCCGCGCGCCGTTCTCGCGAATATCTTCGATGCCTTCTTTCCGAGCAAAACGCGTGATGAACAGGTCCTGGTCGCCGCCTCCCGTGGTGCCGCCACCGCCGCCGCCCCCGGGATCACCGATGACTCCCGGAAGGGAAACCCGGGACTGGACGCGCAGGAAGTTGCGCTGAATCTTGATCCTGTCGTAGCGAACGTTCTCGATCAGGCCACCGAACTTCAGCCGGTGAGAGCCCCCCATCCACTCCTGGACGAACTGTTCGGCATCGATGCCGTAAGTCCAGCGCTGCCGCTTGTCCTTGAAGTCCCGGTCGAAGGCTCCCGAACGCATACCGCCGCGGTCATCGTCGAAGCACGTCAACTCGCGGAACGGCTCGGTGGTCGAACTGGACTGACTGACGCAGGAGTTCTTTGCATTGCGATCGACCGGGTGGAACTCGCTGCTGATGTCGGAAAACGCCACAGTCGCTTCCCAGAAGAAGGTCGGTGAGTAGGGCGCTGTCCACTTCAGCAGATAGGTCGGACCGCCCTGCTCGTAGACCACACCCGTCTCGGGCGGCGCAACCGAAGAAACACCAGCAGGATCGACCTTGATCGGATCTGCCGAGTACTGGAAGGAGAGCTTGTTCTGACGATCGACCTGCCAGGTGATCTTGTCCATGCTGCGGAAGGAGGTCTGCTTCTGCACGAAGGAGTCGCCTCCGATCAGGTCGACGGGGGCCTTGAGGTCGATGTACTCGTGGTTGATCACGTACCACAGGTGATCTTTGACGAGCGGACCGGCGAGGAAGATCGAGGGGCGGATCAGACCGAAATCAGTGGGCTCCCGGTTGCCGGCGCGATCGCCATCGAAAGCCGAATCACTCAAGAAGAGATTGAAGGTTCCCTCGAACTCGTTGCTGCCGCTCTTGGTGATGATCTTGCCGAAACCGCCGGTGGCGCCTCCATAAGAGGCATCGGCGCCGGAATCAACGACCTGAATCTCTTCGATCGCGTCGGCGTTGACGAAGGACTGAAACTGGCCCGTCAGCGGATCGACGTTACTCACCCCGTCGACGGTCATGCGGAAATCCCGCTCGCGAGCACCGTGGACGTTGGGATTGCCGTCACCATCGTCGTCTTGAACACCGGGAGCCAGGGTCAGCACCGACTGGTACTCCCTGCCGAGCACCGGCAGACTGTCGAAGAAGTCCTCGGTGATCGTGGTCTCGGTCTGGCCACCCTTTTCGAGTTCGACGACATCCTTGCCGGCTCGAACCGTCACTTCTTCCTTTTTCTGAGGGCGCATGCCGACGGCGAGCTGGTTGACCCGACCGGGAAGCACGTCGGCATCGAGGCCAACCTGACCATAGCCCGGCATCATGACGTTGACCTTGTACTTGCCTTGCGGCAGCCCGGCAAAGGTCGTCTGGCCGTCGATGGTGACTGCCGCGCGCTCCACCGCGCCATCGACACTCTTGACGATCACCCGGGCGCCGTCGAGCACGTTCTCCTGCTCGCCCTGGTCATTGACCTCGTAAACCGTGACTTCGAGCGCCCCGACATCGGCCAGCACCGGCACCCAGCTTGCCATGGTCAGCACCAGGCCTCCGGCGAGCGCCAGCAGGATCTTCCGCAACGATCTCATCTCGACCTCCCCCGGGATAGTGCCCCGGGCCTCCACTGGGCCCTTACGGGCCCGCCGATTCCGGCCGCGCGCGGTCGTGCAGCCAGCAGCAGCCACCGTTCGACACGAGTCCCCTGCGAACGGGCCTCCCTCTTCTACCGCGCGCCCCTTGCCGCGGCTACGGGAATCGGGCCGGGATTCTACCTGATAAAAGCGCCTCGGGCAGGCGAGATCTCCGGCTACCGCCGCCTAATCTACACCGGCACCCAACTTCGGAGTGTAAAGGTCGACTTCCCCTGCTGAGTGCAGCCCGCAAAATCGTGCTGCACTCAGCAGGG
>JALTMS010000310.1 GCA_027001345.1 Acidobacteriota bacterium
TACACCGGCATCTTAGGCGGTTCTGGTCTGCCGGCCGTCGGGCAGGATGCACACTGTTCTCCGGCCCTGAGCGTCGTAGCGGTACTCGGTCACTTGGTCCTTGATGCCGTCGGCCCCCGGCTCCACTGTCATGCGCGTCAAGAAGGCTGTGACCCTCCGGCTTCATCGCTGCGGGGACTTGAGTCGCCCTCGCGCGCATCTCCAGGGAGGGTCTGGCTCTCACCATCCGACGATGACAGCGGCAAGCCGACATCACAGCCCTCGGCATCGCGCTTGCGTTGAATCACGGGCACGTCGACCAGTGTACCATCCGACCGCATATCAAACTGCCATTCAAAGGCAGCGTGGGTCTCACAGCGCCACTCTTCGACCGTCACGCTCCACCGGTCACCGTGGCGGACAGCTCGCATCGGACTGCCCTCGACCACGCAGTAGCCCATATCCCGATCGTACTCGGAATCACACGGCAGCTTCCCTTGGTCGTCGAAGAAAGGCCGGCCCAGGGGATGGCCCGACATCAGCACTTTCGGCGCCATCGCGGCGTGCAGGATCTCCTGCGTCCACCGTATCGCTTCGTCGGACGTCTCGATGCCCTTGGAGGAATCAATGAACGCTGCCGCCAGCGAATAGCTGGCAATAACTACAAGCCGCTCTTCGACATCACTGCCCAGAAACACGAAGACCTGTCCGTCCTGACCGATTGCTGCCCAACCGGTCTTGCACGATCGGTGAAAAAGGAAAACACAAGCATCACCTTCAGCCTGTGCATGGACAAGACCATACTCTCTCAGCCAGAGGCCCCTTGCCGCATTGTTGCATTCCAGGTTATCCCTGTCGCCCCAGTCGCCGGAGGGACAGGTAGCCATGCTAATCCAAAGACGTACGCGATCTTCGAGATTGCTGCAGTTCCCTGCCGACACAAAGGAGCAGCCAGCCACCAAAGAGAGGGTCAACACGCACAGCAGTCTATTCATGGATCGACGTCCGGACCTACGCCCATCCAGATTCCTGTCGGAAAAGCCTCATGAGGCGTCGCCCTTCTCCCCAACGCATGCACGGCTTCATGTGCGAATGCCCGCACCTGATAGGTATCGAAGCTCATCGATCGCGCATCGACAGCTTCCCAGGTACCTCGATAGATCCAGATTATACTTCGCCGATAAACGCCCCGCTCATCCTCCTCGAGTTTGTTGTAGGCCGCACGAACCCATGACGGCCTAAACTCTCGATTCATGATCCCGCCCTCGAGGAACTTCATCAGTGCGGCTGCTGCCTTCGGTGGCATTAACTTCATCGATAGTATTTTACTGGAGAGTGATAAGTTCTCGGCCGGAGCGGGGTGTCACGGATCCGACTCCTTATCTTGCTCGAGTCGGAGGTTAGCCAGTTCCATGGCGAGGTCGATCCAGCGATCGACGAGTTGGCGCAGTCGGGCGTAGTTCTTCAGTTGCCTGGCGACCGTGGCACGGTGTTCGCGGCGCACGAATCTGGTCGTGCCTTTCCCCTTCCGCGAGTAACTGAGCTGGTAGTAGGGACCGTGCTTTTGCGGCGGTGATGCCTTGCACCGGCAGCCCGGCGTACCGCAGACGTTGTACTGCTCGGTGAGACTACCGGGGTGGAGATCGCCGAGCCCGGCTAGCTCGGTCTTGATCTTCTCGATTTGGCGCTCGAGGGTGCGAATTCTGCGTTTCATGGTCTTTTCAGTATACATCCTCTTGACACCGGTAGCATAACTATGCTACCGGTGTCGGTCAAAGGAGGATACTATGCGACTGTGGTGGGAGTGGTATCGCTGGGTGCACCTGCTCAGACCGGCTTGCTCACGCTTGCGGACGTTTCTCTGGCTGGTGATCGCTCTGGCCGGCATCTGTTGCCGACCTGACCGACTCGGGGTCACCAGCCTCGTCAGAGCCCTCCGGCTCAGTGCCGATGCCTATCACCGTCTGTTACACATGTTTCACTCCCCAGCGATCCAACTCGAGCTGCTCACCACCCTTTGGGTACGCCTCGTCCTGAAGATGTTCCGTCCGCTACAAGTCGGGTCCCGCCTCGTCTGCCTGGCCGACGGCATCAAGGTTCCCAAGGAAGGCAAGAAGATGCCGGCCGTCAGGAGCCTCCACCAATCGTCGGACAACAATGCCAAACCATCGTTCATCATGGGACACTCGTTTCAGGCCCTATCCCTGCTGGTCCACGGCGCCGGAGGACACGTCGCCGCGGTGCCACTGACCGCCCGCATTCACGAGGGCCTCGTCTGGTCCAATCGCGACAAGCGCACGCTGCTCGACAAGATGGTCCTATTGTTCCTGACCGTGACCAACGCCTGGCAGCGCTCGTCCATCCTCGTTGCCGACGCCTACTACGCAAGCAAGAAGGTGATCGAGCCGCTGCTGGCCGACCACCATCACCTGGTCACCCGTGTCCGCGTCAGCACCGTTGGCTTCCGCCCCGCTCCAACACCGCGAGTCCGACGGCGCGGCCGGCCACGAATCTACGGGAAGAAACTCCCGTTACGCGATCTCGCCGCCGATCGCTCGGCCTTCGTCACCGCCCCAAGCCCGGTCTACGGCGATGTCGGTGTCGAACTCGAGTACCGCACCATCGAGCTACTGTGGCGGCCGATCGGTAAGCTTGTGCAGTTCGTCATCGTACACCACCCCCGCCGCGGGACGATCTTCCTCATGACTACCGATACCGACATGAAGCCCCTCGATGTCATCGCACTCTATGGCCACAGGTTCAAGATCGAGGTTGGCTTCCGCCAGGCGACCCAGGTCATCGGCTCCTACGCCTACCACTTCTGGATGATGGACATGACGCCAATCCGGCGACGTAGCAAGAATCAGTACATGCACATGAAGACCGCGGACTACAGGGACCACGTCAGGCGCAAGCTCGGCGCCTATCATCGCTACGTTCAGAGCGCCTGCATCGTCCAAGGCATGCTGATCCATCTCGCCCTGAACTGCGGGGCCGAGGTCTGGCGTCAGTTCCGCAGTTGGCTGCGCACCATGAACCCCGACCAACCACCCTCAGAATTGGTCGTCGCCATGGCGCTGCGCGAAACCGTCCCCGATTTTCTCGCCGATCCCGCCGGCGATCGACAACTGCGTAAATTGATCCGCGAGTACAGCGCACCGCGAAACACCCGCGTTCTGGCGAGAACCGCATAGCTGCCGTGCGCCAGACTTATCACTCTCCAGGGGGGGAATGCTTCTGAAAAACTCAGGCTCCGGGGGTCCATAGATGGTGAAAACCTACACGCACGGAGGCCTCCGTGGCTGAGGCGTGGCTGGAAGTCACGCCTCAGGCCATCGAGCGCCGAGTAGGGACCAGAGGGCTCGAAGAGCCCCGCCAGCCGTCAGTTGCGGCGTTTCAACCGAAGCGCTCGTGCATCAATCCGGGCTGACACACCGCTGCTGCTGACGGCCTGTGGTCGCAGCCGAGCCAGGCGCTAGGCTGTGGCGAGCTGGAAGCGACGGACCATGCCGCGTAGCATCTCGGCCTGGCTGGCCAGCTCCTCGGCCGCCGCGGCCGAACGCTCCGAGTTGGCCGAGTTCTCCTTGGTGACCTGGGTCAACTGGTCGGTGGCGACGGAGACCTGGCTGAGCTGGCTCTGCTGGCTGGCAGAGGATGCCGCGATTTCTCCCATCACCTCGCTGAGCTTGACGATCTGCTCGGTGATCGTCCCGAAGCTCTGGGCCACCGCCTCGCCGTGGACCACGCCCAGGTCGACACTGGCCTTCACCTCATCAATCAGGGTGCTGGTGTCCTTGGTCGCCTCGGCGGAGCGAACGGCCAGGTTGCGCACCTCGTCGGCCACCACGGCAAAGCCCTTGCCCGCCTCTCCGGCACGTGCCGCTTCCACGGCGGCGTTGAGTGCGAGTAGATTGGTCTGGAAGGCGATCTCGTCGATACCCCGGATGATCTTGGCCGTACCGTCGGCAGCTTGTCGAATCTTGTCGATGGCCGAGGAAAGCTGCTCGACCATCTGGGAGCCTCCTTCCGCGAGCTGCTTGGCCTGCTCGGCCATGTCGCGTCCCGTGGAGGCCCCCTGGGCGCTGGCAGCGGCGGAGGAAGCGATGGTGTCGATCGATCCCGAGACCTGGCTCAGCGTCTCTGCCTGCTCGGTGACAGCCTGGGCCAGCGACTGACTGCCGCGAGAAATCTCGTTCGAGACCTCGGTCTGCTGGTCGGTCGCCGAGAGGACCTCCTCGAGACTCTGGCGCAGGCGGTCCACGGCTCGATTCAGCGAACTCTTCATCGTGGCGAACTGGCCCTGGTAATCGCCCTGCATCCTGGCGGTCAGATCCCTCTCGGCCAGGCGCTCGAGTGTGGCCGAGGCCTCACCGAGAGGACCGGCGACCGCATCGAGCAGCTCGTTGATGCCTCCGACCACCTCGGCGAACACACCGCTGAAACGGTCGACATCGCCGCGCTCATCGAGTTCGCCGCGACCGGCGTAGCCGATCAGCCGCCGGGTCTCGTCCATCACCTCCCCGAGGGTGCTCTGCAATCGCTGGAAGGACTGGGCAAGCTGATCACGGCTGCCCCGCGGGTGGACGCTGATGTCCATCTCACCCCGGGCCAGAGCATCGTTGGCCCGGGCGATGTCGCGAATGTAGGTGATCACGCCCCGCATGGCGGAGGCCAGAGCCCCGAACTCGTCCCGGGTCTGAAGCTCGATGACCTGATCGACATCTCCCACGGCGAGCCTTTCCGCCGCTGCCTGCATTTCAGCCAGGGCATGGCGAATGCCGGTCATCACCGAGCGGCTGATCCACAGCGCCATGCCGAAGGCCACCGCCGTCAGCAGGAGAAGACTGACGAGGGCGAACATGGCGCCCTGACGGTAGTCCTTGATATTTTGAGCCAGCACCTCGGCGAGT
>JALTMS010000311.1:0-6501 GCA_027001345.1 Acidobacteriota bacterium
TGGCCCGCTCCCACCACGAGGCGATGATCGCGGCGCTGGAGGCGGGGCATCGGGCGGGGGTGCGGGAGCCGGCCTAGGCGCGGTCTCCTTGATTATGGTGTCGATGTGTTGGCTCTCCTCCACTCTCTGTCGGTCGCATCAGCCGGAAGATTGTGGTGCCGGGCGCTCGAATCACTCCATTTTCTTCGCAATTTCGACGTCCACTCCTGCCTCGAACAGGGCCTGCCGGAACTCTTCCTGCCACTCAGAAGATGGTGGTTGAAAACGCGCAAGAACCTGCGCTAGTTCACTACGGCTAAGCAAGCCCTCGTACCATTCTTCAGCGCCAAGTTCACCGATGAAGGCCTTGGATGCGCTGGCATCTTCAGCGACGAATCGCTTTCCAAGCCAGTGCTTCAACTCATCACTTGTCCGGGCCAGGCAGTTGAAGTGGGGGGTACGGTCCGTCGGGCGAGGGCGTAACCAAGCGATGCCGTGGCTGATTAGGCTTGCGGTTCTATCGCCTCGGACCTCTAGCTCGAAACGGTCGGTCGGCACATAGAACCTCAGATCGGTTCCGCCTCCCATGAAGATTTCAAAACCGCCCACGATGCCGTACGTCGCGATCGCATCGGACGGTCCAATCTGACCGATAAGGCGTCCGCTTCGATGCAACACGAACTGCCGCCTGCCGACCCCACCAGTCCCGACCTCTGCCAATAGGTATTCTCCCGACTGGACGAGTCTGGATCCGACACTTGCCCAGGTCTGGATTGCCTTCCAGACGTTCTCCACATTCGCCGCGGCAACAATGTCGGCATCCTCATCTATGCTCTTGAAGCCTGGTAGGTGATAGGACCACAGAATCTTGCCCGACCCGTTCAATGCTGTGATGACCCCCTGCCACGGCTGGAGGTGGTATGCCCGATCGATTTCCGGGTCACATGCTATCTGCGCTGTCACCCCCATTCCCACGGCTCTTGCTTTCGTTTGCGGCTCGATGATGACTTCGAAGACCGACTTCCCTTCCTTTGTCCCACGCAACAAGGAATCGAAATGATCGTGGTTGGGGTAGTTGGCCTCGATGCGGACACCACTGTGCATCACGCAGGCAAAAGGGACACTTCGCAACTTCGGGAGATCGAAGTCCATCGGGTCACAGGGGCCGCAACCCTTGACTTCTAACTTGCCAGAGACCGTCTTCGCCATTGCGGAACAGAGGTTCCTCTTCCGCTCTTTCTCTTGACCCGGGGAAGAGGACCCGCTTGGAGAGTCAGGGCGAGCATGAGTGGTCATGAGCAGACCAGCCACTAGCAACAGAAGCAGATTACGCATCAGAAATAGCTCCAGCACCGCTCGCAAGGAGGCTGGCACGATCCAGGCGAACACCGGACATTGCCGTGGATCCGTCACCAGCCTCCTGTTTTCGGCGGAACTTCTCTAGAACGGACCAGGACCAAACTCCAGGGTATCGGTAACCACAGTCGGTTTCCCGTAGCAAATCATACAGCCGTCATCGCAGGGAGCTGGGACACAGCTTTTTGTGTATATGTCGATAAAGCGACAATAGCCGATCCCACATCCGTATCCGAGCTCACCTCCAAAGCTCATCTCGAGGTAAGCATTGCCACCGCTCGTCCAGGTACTGGTCTGGAGTGGAGGATAGGTGCTGGGCCGCTCGACGATGACCTGCGCATACGCGTTCGTAATCATCGTGTAGTCGGTCCCAGATTCGGACACCGTGGTCACCGAAAACCCGTCGGAAATGCTGTGAACTATTCGAAGCGTGTGGGCATCCTGATCGGCCAGGGTGCTGCTGACAAGAGTCAAAAGCAAAACGAGGGATGACACCAGATAGACTCGCATCGCCGTTCTCCTCCTCATGAGGGGACTCTCACTCCTTGGATCTACTCACCAAATAATCGCCCCAAAAAAAGGATGAGTTTCAGGAGGAGGCCGTGCGCTATCGCTCCAGCTCAGCGCCCGCGGGAGCAAGAACCGGCAAATCACTGCCCCCCCCCCCCCGCATGAAGAGGTAGGGAGCCATAATTCGGCACGCGCATGGCCCAAAAGAAAAGGATCGAATGCTCAGCGTCAGTCGCAACAGTCTGGTACTCCCCAACCGTCTAAGCTTGTCTTTTATCAAGGAACAGCATCGGTTGTCAACAGGAAATCAAGGAGCTGGCGCATGTCACCTATAGTGAGCGCGGCAAACTAAGACTGACGCCGGGTGTGAGACCGGCACTGCGCAGCTGTCACCCGCTCCATCTGTTGCGCGTAGCTCTCATAGGCCGGGTAGCCATCGGTCAGCAGCACGCCTTCGTACGATCCCAACAGCTCGTGTACCACGTGATGGGCACGCGTCGCCATGAAAGGAAACATCACCTCTTGATCACCGTAGATCGGCCAGAAGTAGCCCGTTCTCGTTCGACCCTGACCCTTGCGTCGCGCACGGATCGGTGTCTCGTCCATGGCAATCACTGAGCTTTTCAGAATCCATTGCTGCTACGCCTCGAAGATCGGTTTCAGGAGATCCGCCGATCGGTGCACAGCCTCCGCCAGCGTCGATCGGGCCAGCCGGCTGCCCGCATCCGTTGAAGCTGGCGGCACAATAGCGGGTGACGGCAGGCCCGGGAAGAACGCCGATTCGCTACTGCTTTCACATCGGTCTGACGAACTGAGTTCTCGAAACGAGAGATCGTCGAGTCGGTCGGCAGTCACCGGATCGCGATTGATCGGCACTTTACGCACTGGCAGCGTCCAACATCAGGCTTTTCGAGAGAGTTATGCAGACCAGCGTTCGCGCCGTGAGGCCTCGAGTCTACTCCCCCAACCCCTCATCGATCAGCTCCAACAACACCCCATTGACCGCCCGCGGGTGCACGAAGGCGAAGTGGCCGCCGCGAAACGGCCGCAGCACTTCTCCGGTGTCCGGCGCGGGGACCAGCGGTAGCCCGGCGGTGCTCAGTTCCTCTACTGCGGCCGCCGTGCTCTCCACACCCAGACTCAGCACCATCACTCCCTCGCCGTGTTTGGCGATGTGCCTGGCCACCGGGCCGTCCGGGGTGGTGGACTCCATCAGCTCGAGGCCCACCTCGCCCACCATGTAGCGCAGCACGTGAATCTGCTCCGGCTCGTCGGTGTATTCCTCGTCGGGGCCCTTGCCGAGGATCTGCTCCCAGTGGGGGCGGGCGGCGTCGAGGCTGCGGACGGCGATGCAGATGTGGTCGATCTTCCTGGGTTTCATCGGGGCTTCCTCTCGGCGCGGGTGGCGAGGGCGGCGAGGATCTTCTCGGGAGTGATGGGCAGGTCGCGGATGCGCACGCCGATGGCGTCGTAGATCGCGTTGGCGATGGCGGGGGCGGTGGGGACCAGGCCCGGCTCGCCCACACCCTTGGCGCCGAAGGGGCCCTGCTCGTCGTTGGTCTCGACGAATTCCACCTCGATGGGGAAGGCCATTTCGGCGACGGTGGGGATCTTGTAGTCGGTGAAGCCGGGGTTGAGGATGCGGCCGCGCTCGGTGAGGATCTCCTCGTAGAGGGCGTAGCCGATGCCCTGGGCCAGGGCGCCGTAGATCTGGCCCTCGAGGGTTTGCCGGTTGAGCACGCGGCCCACGTCGTGCACCGCGACCACGCCCAGCAGGGTCACCTCGCCGGTATCGGTGTCCACCTCCACGGCCGCGCCCTGGGCCCCGTAGGCGTAGGTCGCCGACATGTTTCCCCGGCCCTTCTGCCAGTCGGGAAGCTCCGTGGGCGGATCGTAGAAGGCCTCCACGGTGAGCATGTCGCCGCCGCGGCAGAAATGCATCGCGCGCAGCAGGCGGTCGAGGCCCACCCGCAATGCGGGGTCGTCCGGGGCCGCAGTCAGAAACACCTCGCCGTCGGCCAGGTCGAAGTGCTCGGGCTCGAGGCTCGCGGGCAAATCGAAGTCGGGCGGACGGTAGTCGGGGTTCTTCTTGCGCCGCTTTTCGATATTCCTGCCGACCTCTCCGGCAAAGGCCCCGGCCGCGAAACGGAAGATCTTCTCCCGTGCCTTCTTCGCGGCGATCATCACCGCGCTCAGGGCCATGTAGGCCCCGCGGCTGGCGTGGGTGCCCACGTCCCAGGGGCAGGTGGCGGTGTCGGTCTGATTGATGAAGACCTGCTCGGGGCGCACACCTACCGCCTCGGCGACCCCCACCACCAGCGCTGCGTGCAGGCCCTGGCCCATCTCCACCGCCCCGGTCGATACATGCACGTTGCCGTAGTCGTCGAAGCGCAGGATCACGCCGCTGCCGTCGGAGCGGTAGATCCGCCCGCCGCCGCCCACGTGCACCAGCGACGCCAGGCCGACCCCCCGGCGCTTGCCGCGCTGCTTTCCCCGCCGCTCGCTCCAGCGCAACTTGCGCCCCACGGTCTCCAGGCACTGCTCGAGCCCGCAGGAGGTGACCTTCAACCCCATTGGCGTGACCTCCCCGGGGCGGTTGACGTTGATCCGCCGCAGGTCCAGGGCATCGATGCCCGCCACCTCGGCCAGCTCATCGAGGTTGCTCTCGATGGCCCAGGTCAGCTCCGGGTTGCCGTAGCCCCGCATGGCCTGGCAGTAGGTGTTGTTGGTGTAGACGATGTCGGCGCGGAACGAGACCACCGGCACCTGGTAGAGGGAGGTGGCCGGCAGCAGCATCACCGAGGGGTAGGTCGCCCCCCAGGAGGTGTAGGCGCCGTTGTCTTGCAGCACCCGCACGTCGCGGAAGGTCAGCTTGCCGTTTTCATCGCAGCCCTGCTCGACGTGGACCACCGACGACTGCCGCGGGGAAAGACACGCGAACTCCTCCCGGCGATCGTAGAGGATCTTCACCGGCCGCCCCGTGCGGTGGGCGAGAAGGATCGCGATGTACTCGTAGGCGTGGGTGTCGAGGCCCGTGCCGAAGGCGCCGCCCAGGGTGGGCACGATCACCCGGCACTCCCGGCCCGCCAGGCCCATGGCCGCCAGCGCCCCACGAAAATCCCGCTGGGCGAGGAAGGGAATCTGGGTCTTGGCCCAGAGGGTCAGGTTGTCGCGGGCGTCGAAGCGAGCGATGCAGCCTGCCGTGCCCATGCAGCTCTGCTGAATCAGGGGCGTGGTGAACTCGCCTTCGACCACGTGGCGAGAGGCGGCCCGCGCAGCGGCCAGGTCGCCGGTGGCGTGCCCCACCTCGAGGGCCAGGCGGTTGGACTTGCGCGGCCGACCCGAAGCGTCGCGCTCGTGGACCAGGGGCGCGTCCTCCTCGAGGGCCTGCCGCGGGCAGAACACCGCCGGCAAGGGCTCGTATTCCACCTCGATCAACTCCACGGCCTCGGCGGCGATGTCCGGGTCGGTGGCGGCCACCGCGGCGATCTCGTCGCGGAATTGCCGCACGCGCCCCTTCTTGAGGGCCAGGTTGTCGCGCATGAAGCCGAAACGCACCTCCGGCACGTTCTCGCCGGTGAGCACCGCGCGCACGCCGGGCAGGCGCTCGGCCTTCGAGGTGTCAATGTGCACGATGCGTGCGCTGGCGTGCTCGCTGAACTTGATCTTGCCGTGGAGCATCCCCGGCAGGGACAGGTCGCAGATGTAGAGCGCCTTGCCGGTGGCCTTGTCCGGGGCGTCGGGGCGGGGCAGGTCGCGGCCGATGTGACGCAGGCTGCTCATCGGACCTCCTCTCCCGCGCTCGCGCGCAGCTTGCGACTCGCCGCGCGCACCGCGCCGACGATCTGTACGTAGCCCGTGCAGCGGCAGAGGTTGCCGGCCAGGGCCCGGCGAATCTCCCCTTCTTCCGGGTCGGGGTTGCGGTCGAGCAGGGCTTTGGCCGCCAGGATCATCCCCGGCGAGCAGAAGCCGCACTGGATCGCCCCGCCCTCGACGAAGGCCTGCTGAAGTATCGAAAGCCCTTGCCCCGGTTCGGCCAGCCCCTCGATGGTGACCACCTCCGAGCCATCGACTTCGGGAGCCGGGAACAGGCAGGAGTTGACCGGGCGTCCGTCCACCAGCACCGTGCAGGCGCCGCACTCCCCTTCCCCGCAGCCCTCCTTGGTGCCGGTCAGGCCCAGGGTGTCCCGTAGCAGATCGATCAATCGGGCGCCGGGGTGGACCTCCGCAGTGGTGGGGTGGCCGTTGAGCTGAAAATCAAGGGGAATTTTCATCACGACTCCTCCGCTGCAAGTCGTGCGAGCGCGCGGCGAACGAGCACTCCGGTCAGTTGCCGGCGGTGGTCTGCGCTGGCCCGCAGGTCGCTGATCGGGGCGATCTCTTCCCGGGCTCGTTCGGCCGCAGCGGCGATGACCTCCTCGTTGATCGCCCGACCGACCAGCAGAGCCTCGGCCCGGGGCAGTCGCAGGGGCGTGGGGGCCACGGCTCCGGCGGCGATGCGAACGGTGCGGCAGCGGTTCTGGTGCCGGTCCAGTCGCACCGCCACGCTGACCTGGGCCAGGTCCATGCGCACCCGGCTGCGGCGCAGGTAGAGGGCGCGGCTGGTGGGCTCCGGAGGGTCGAGGAGCACGGCGACGAGGATCTCGCCTCGCGTCA
>JALTMS010000311.1:6511-17171 GCA_027001345.1 Acidobacteriota bacterium
GTCCGATGAAGAACTCCTCCAGCGGCAGCACCCGTTTTCCGTCGGGGCCGCGAATCTCCACCCGGGCTCCGGCGGCCAGCAGAGGCGGCGCCAGGTCCGCGCAGGGAGAGGCGTTGGCCAGGTTGCCCCCCACCGTGGCCACCGAGCGGATCTGGGGGCTGCCGATGGCCCGGGCCGCGGTAACCAGTTCGGGAAAGGCGCGCCCGATCGAGGCGTCCTCGGTCAGCTCTGCCAGGCGTGTGCCGGCGCCGATGCGCCAGGGGCCAGCGTCATCGATGCCCTGCATCGCGGCAATCCGTCGCAGGGAGACCAGCGCCTCGGGGCGGGGGGCCGCCCCCGCCGCGCACAGGCGCACCATCAGGTCCGTGCCACCGGCCACGTACTGGGCCCGCGGGCTGTCCTGCATCAGCGCGAAGGCCTGGTCGAGGCTGGTGGGGCGGTGGTAGTTGGAGAGCTTCATCGGGCTCCTCGTTGGTTGGTGGTTGTCTCAGGCGATCACCTGCCGCTCGCGGGCCACGGCGATCTCTTCTGCTGTCAGCCCCGCCTCGGCACAGATGGCGTCGGTGTGCTCGCTATAGGCGGGCGCGAAGGGCAGTCGTCCCTCCACCTGCTCGAGGAAAGGGGTGTCCACCGCGGCCGGCGGCAGGCGAATGCTCCGGCCGTCGGGGGCCTGGGTGCCGAGCAAGTTCTGCTGGACGAAGGGCAGGTCCATCACTTCCTCGATGGGGGTGATCGGCGCGTGGGGGATGCCCGCCTCCTCGAGCACGGCGGTGATAGCGGCCCGTGGGTGCTGCCGGGTGATGGCGGCAATCTCGGCGTGCAGGCCCTCGCCGGCGGCGCGCCGCCCCTCGTTGGTCGCCAGCTCCTGCCGATCGAGGGAATGGAAAAGCTCGGTGGCGACCAGGCGCCGCCACTGGGCGTCGCTGCCGATGGCGATGTAGATGAAGCCGTCGCGGGCCGGGTAGGCATCGACAGGGATGAACTGGCGATGGCGGTTGCCCGAGCGACGCAGCTCCTCGGGCGGGCTGCCCATGTCGAGCATGGGCAAGAAGGTCGGCAGCCAGCTCGCCGCCACCCGGCCCATGGACACGTCGATCACCTTGCCCTGCCCCGTGCGCTCCCGCTCGAGCAAGGCCAGCAGCACCTGGGCGAAGACCTCATCGCCGGCCTTGAGATCGATCAGTGGCGGGCCACACTGCATGGGGGGGCCGTCGGGATCGCCGGTCAGGTCCATGTAGCCGCAGAGGGCCTGGATCATCGGGTCGTAGCCGGGCACCTGGGGGTAGTCCAGGCCCAGGGCCGAGATGCTGCACCAGATCAGCTCCTCCCGGGCCCGGCGCAGGGTGGGTGCGTCGATGCCCAGGGGCTGGTGACGGGAGGGCATGGTGTTGGTGCAGAAGACGTCGACGCCAAGCTCTCGGATCAGCCGCTGCAACAGCTCGCGTCCTTCCGGCTGCTTGAGGTCGATGGCGATGGCCTGCTTGCCTGCGTTGGGAGCGACGAAGTAGGAGTGCCGGTCGTCGCCGGCCACGGGGCGCCCGATGTAGCGGTTGGGATCGCCCGGGGTCTTGCCGCCGGGCCGGGGGGTGGGCTCGATGCGAATCACCCGCCAGCCGAGCTGGACGAAACGCTCGGTGGCGTAGGGCATCGACAGGGCCTGCTCGAGGGAGAGCACCAGGGGTGGCCTGACGGGGCCTTGCGGATCGGAACGGGTCACCGGCTCTCCTCTTTTCATGGCGGGGGACTTTATCGACCCAATGGTAAACGCAAATGCGCCCGGAATGCGTCGCGCCGACGCGCGGTGTCCGTCGTGCGCCGCATGCGGTGGTCCAGGCGGCGGTCGTGTCGTGGTTGAGGCGGGCGGTGTGCACGGACTGTGGGGACGGCCGTGCCTGTGCCGTGGATCCCGCGCTGTGGGAGCTGGGGGCTAGAAGCGAATCGGTTCGTCGTAGCTGCCGAAGACGTCGATCAGGGCACCGCAGACCTCGCCGACGGTGGCGTAGGCGGTGACGGCGTCGATGGCCGCGGGCATCACGTTTTCTCCGGCGCGGGCTGCGGCGCGCACCTTTTCGAGTGCCTGAGCGACCGCCTGCCCGTCCCGCTCGCTGCGTACCTGCCCCAGGCGCCGGACCTGCTCGGCCGCCTCTTCCTCCCGGAAGGGATGGAAGGCCACTTCCGGCTCTTCCTCCTCCTGGGTGTAGCAGTTGACGCCCACCTTGCGGATCTCCCCCGAGCGCAGCTTTTGCTCCCGCTCATAGGCCTGGCGGTTGACCTCCGCCTGCACCCGGCCCTCCGCCACCGCCTGGACGATACCCCCCTCGGCGGCGAGCTGCTCCATCACCTCGACGATCAACTTTTCCATCTCGTTGGTCATCGTCTCGACGAAGTACGATCCCGCCAGAGGGTCCACCGTGTCGCAGACCCCGGTCTCGTGCATCAGGATCTGCATCGTCCGCAGTGACAGCAGCGCCGCCCGCTCGCTGGGAATCGTGTAGGCCTCGTCGTAAGAGCACAAGGCCATGGTCTGAGTCCCTGACAACGCACTGGCCAGGGCGTAGTAGGCTCCGCGAACGATGTTGTTCTCCGGCTGCTGGATCGTCAGGCCCCCGCCTCCGCCGCCGGCGATCATGCGTAGCTTCATCGCCCGCTCGGAGGTGGCCCCGTAGCGTTCCCGGAGAATCTTCGCCCACAGTCTCCGGCCGGCGCGGAACTTGGCCACCTGCTCCCAGAGATTGCCGTGGATGTCGAAGTTGAAGGTGATGCCTGCCGCCACCTGGTCGATGTCGAGCCCGCGCTCCAAGGCATGCTCGATGTAGGCGCAGGCGATGGACAGGCCGTAGGCCATCTCCTGGGCCGGGCTCGCGCCGGATTCCCGCACGTGGTAGCCACAGACGCTCACCGGGCTGTACTTGGGTGCGTGCCGGGCACAGAACTCGATGGTGTCCCCCACCAGGCGAATCGAGGGCTCGACGGGGAAGATCCACGTTCCGCGGCCGATGAACTCCTTGAGGATATCGTTCTGGCAGTTACCCCGCAGGGTCTCGAGAGCGAAGCCCCGCTTGCGGGCCATGGCGAAGTACATCGCCATGATCGGCACGGCTGCCCCGTTGATGGTCAACGAGACGGTGATGCGGTTGAGGTCGATGCCCTCGAAGGCCTGCTCCATGTCGGCCAGGGTGTCGACGGCCATCCCCACCCGGCCTACCTCCCCCTCCGCCCGCGGGTCGTCCGAGTCGAGTCCGCACTGGGTGGGCAGGTCGAAGGCCACGTTGAGCCCCGTCTGGCCGTTGCGAATCAGGTAGTCGAAGCGCTCGCGGGTCTGCTGGGCCGTACCGAAGCCGGAGTACTGGCGCATGGTCCACGGGCGCTTGCGGTACATCAGCGGATGGATGCCCCGGGTATAAGGGTGCTCGCCGGGCCGGCCGATGCCGTCCCAGCCGCCGCTTCGTTCCACGTCTTCGGGGCCGTAGACCGGCTTGATCTCCAGGCCGGATTCCCAGTGCACAGGGGGCACGGTGGGTTTTTCGTCGCTCATGATCGTGCCTCTCGTTCGATGAAATCGACGATCGTCTCGAAGGGTGTGCCCACCGGAAAGACCGCGTCCACGCCCAGAGCCTCGAGAGCAGCCACGTCCTGTTGGGGGATGTTCCCGCCGACGATCCAGACTCGTGGCGTGGCGCCTTCCGCCCCCAGGGCGTCTTTCATCCGGCGACAGAGGGGCAGGTGAGCGCCGGAGAGAATCGATAGCCCGAGCACCTCCGGTCGCGTCCGGGCCACCGCAGCGGCGACTTCCTCGGGGGTCTGCCGCAGGCCGGTGTAGGTCACGTCCATCCCCGCGTCCATCAGGGCGCGGCAGACGGTCTTGGCCCCCACGTCGTGGCCGTCGAGGCCGAGCTTGGCGATCAGCACACGGACCGGCTGTCGAGCCGCGTCGCCGGGCGCGTTCATCTCATCACTCCCTTCGCGATGTTGATCTCGAGGATCTCCGACGTACCGCCGCCGATCAGGGTGAAGCGCACGTCCCGCAGGTAGCGTTCGACGGCATGGTCGCGGGCGAAGCCGTAGCTGGCCAGCACCCGGCAGGCTCTGTCGCAGATGCGCAGGGCCGCCTCGGAGCTGAAGAGCTTGGCCATCGCCGCCTCGGTGACTGCGGGCCGCCCCTGCTCGGCACGCCAGGCGGCCCAGTAGGTCAACCGCCGGGCGGCTTCCAGATCGATGGCCATCGCCGCCAGGTGCTTCTGGATCGCCTGGAACCTGGCGATCGCTCGGCCGAACTGGGTGCGTTCGGCGGCGTACTCCCGGGCCTCCTCGAAGGCGGCGCGGGCGGTGCCCAGGGCCAGGGCGGCGGTCAACAGGCGAATCGGCACCAGCACCTGCTTGAGGTAACCCATACCCTCTCCCCGCTCACCGAGCAGACAGGTGGCCGGGGTGTGATCGAAAAACACCTCCGAGGTGGGTGAGCCGCGCACGCCCATCTTCTCGATGCTGCGACCCACGCTCAGCCCCGGTGCGCCCTTCTCCAGCAGAAAGACGCTCAGTTCCTTCTCGCCGGTGCGGGCGAAGACGGTGAAGAAATCGGCGACCGGCGCGGAGGTGATCCAGGTCTTCTGCCCCGTCAGCCGCCACACGCCACTGTCTTCTTCGGCGCGGGTGGCGATGGCACCCAGATCGCTGCCGGCTCCCGGCTCGGTCATGCAGATCGTGCCGACAAGATCGCCGCGCAAGGCGGGAGCCAGCAACCGCTCGCGCAACTCTCCTTCCGCGAAGCGCTGGACGAAGAAGGTGCCCATCAGGGCCTGCATCGCGCAGACAGCCGCCACCGACAGACTCCCCCAGGCCAGCTCCTCGAGGGCCAGGAGAAACGAGAGCAGGTCGGCGCCGCTACCCTCGGGGGGCGGGTAGCGCATGCCGAAAAGACCCACCTCCCCCACCTTCTCGAACAGCGCCCGGGGGAAAACGGCCTGGGCGTCGATTTCCGCGGCCTGGGGACGGATCTCCTTTTTCGCCAGCTCCCGGAAGAGCTGCTGGATCTGCTGCTGCTCGGCGCTGAGGGAAAGATCCATCGTCTACTCCCCGCCCCGCAGCCGCCGGGTTTCCGCCTCGCAGATCTCGAGGGTCTGCTCGTCGAGGACCACGCCGTAAATCTCCCGTGCGGCCTCGAGGGAGATCACCTCGTTGCGTACCTCCTCGCGCACCAGCTCCGCCGGTCTCTGATGCGGGTCGCCGTAACCGCCACCGCCACCGGCAACCTGTACGTAGAGGGTGCCGGCAGGCACGGTTCGGACGATGTCCTTGCTGGTGGTCTTGTAGACCTTGCCATCGGGATAGTGCAGTTCGATGCTGTTGAGCGTGCCGTCGCCGCCGCCGAACAGGCCGAAAGCCGGCTCCACGTCGCCGTCTCCGAAGGTCACCAGCTCGGTGCCCTCGCCGCCGAGACGCACCCGACTGACCACGCCCAGACCGCCCCGGTGTTTGCCGGCCCCCGCCGAATCGCACAGCAACTCGTGCTGCAGCAGCAGGTGGGGGGTGGATTGCTCGAACATCTCGTAGTCCTGGTCGAGGATGCCCCCCGAAGCATCGATCATGCCGATGTGATCGTAGCCGTCGCACTCGCAGGTGGCCCCGGAGCCGCCCTTCAGGCCCATGAAGAAGATATCGACATAGCTGTCGTTCTTTTCGGGATCGAGTCCGGAGGTCAGCGAGCAGAGCAAAGGGTTCCATCCCGCCGTGACCCGCTCGGGGATCACCGGCGCCAGGGCGCGAATGATCGCATCGGCATTGGGCGGGCAGAGGTGATTGCCGAAGGTGGTGGCTGCCGGATAGGCGGCGTTCAAGATCGTGCCCTCGGGGATGATGATCTCGAGGGGCTCGACCATTCCGTCGTTGTGGGGAATGCCGGGGTTGACCATCTGCAGGAAGGTCAGCACGGTCGCCGAGGCGCTCGAAGTGTAGGTGCCATTGACGAAGCCGTTGGTCTGGGGGTCGGTCTCGGAATAGTCGAAGACGATGCGCTCGCCATCGACGGTGATCGTCACGCGAATGGTGTAGACGGATCCCGGCGTGCGGCCGTCGAAGTAGACCTTGGCCTCGCCCTGGTAAACCCCGTCGGGAATCGCACGAATCTCGGCGGTCATCATCTTGCGCGCAGCTTCGAACAGGGCCTGCTTGTGGGTCTCGAAGCGCTCGAGGCCGATGCGTTCGACCAGCTCGAGAAGGCGCCGCTCGCCCACGGTGCACGCGCCGATCTCGGCCCGCATGTCCTCCTCGACGATGGGCAGGCGGATGTTGGCGAAGATCAGATCCCACACGTCGCGGCGCAGCTTGCCGCGCTCGTAGACCTTGACCGCGGGGATGCGCAGGGCCTCCTGCCAGACCTCGGTGGCGCCCGGGTTGTAGCCCCCCCGCACCGCACCGCCGATATCGGCCTGGTGGCCCTTGGTTGCCGACCAGGCGATCAGTTTTTCGCCGTGGAAGATCGGCTTGAAGGCGGCCACGTCGTTGTTCTGGTTGCCGAAGCTGAAGACGTCGTTGTGGAAGAAGACGTCGCCGGGATAGATCTCGCCCCTGAAATGCTCGGCGATGTGCCGGCAGACCGGTGAGAGGGAGAAGCTGAGGATCGGCAGGTTCTCAGTCTGCTCGAGCATCCGCCCCTCGGCATCGTAGAGGCCGGTGACGAAGTCCTTCGCCTCGCAGAGGATCGGCGAGCGGGTGGTCTTCTCCATCGAGATGCTCATCTCGTCGGTGATCGATTTGAGCGCGCGGCCGAGGATCGAGACGAGGACCTTGTCGACGGGCGGCGCGTTCATCTCACTCTCCCGCGCCGGTGGCGCTGAGCAGGTAACTGCCATGGGCGTCGACCCGGGCCACGAAGCCGGCGCCGACCAGCACGGTGGTATCCGAGCGCTCGATCAGGGCCGGGCCGTCGATCACGTTGCCTGCACGTAGAAGCGCGGCATCGTAGACGGGAACGTTGGCATAGCCGCCGCTCCGGGGAACGAAGGCTCGTCGTGGTGGACGGGCGGCCGCCTCGGGGTCGGCACCGCCCTCGGCCAGGCGCGGGAGGGCCGGCTTCTCCGTGCGACCGATCGAGCGCAGCCGAACGTTGATCAGTTCGAGGGCCGTGCCTTCCGCCTCCAGGTTGTAGCCGTAGAGCCGGTCATGTTCCCGGTGGAAGGCACGGGCGATGGCTCCCAGGTCGGCTCTGTCGATCACCTCTCGGGGCAGACTGACGGTCACCTCGTGGTACTGCTTGACGTAACGCAGGTCGAGGGCGGGCTGGTGTTCGATGCGGGAGGCAGGTACGCCTTCTCGTCCCAGCTCTTCTTCACCTCGCGCCTGCAGCTCCCCGATGAGGGTTTGCAGCCGTGCGGGATCGAGGTCGGCGAACGAGGTGACGTAGGAGCGCACGTAGTCGTGCTGCAAATCGCTGAGCAGCATTCCCGACGCGCAGAGGATCGACGCGGTGGCAGGCACCAGCAGGGTGCGGATGCCCAGCTCTTCGGCGATGGCGCAGGCATGGAGTGGTCCCGCGCCACCGGCCACCACCAGGGGGAACTCCCGTGGGTCGAGACCGCGCTTGATGGTGATCTCCCGCACCCCGTGGGCCATGTTGGCGTTGATCACCCGGTACATGCCTTCTGCGGCCTGCTCGACGCTCAGCCCGAGGGGCTTGGCCACACAGCGCTCGATGGCCTGCCGCGCCTGCTCGAGGTCGAGGCTCATTCGCCCGCCGGCGAAGCGCTGGGGGTCGAGATAGCCGAGTACCAGGATCGCGTCGGTGCAGGTGGGACGCCGGCCTCCCCGGCCGTAGCAGGCGGGTCCCGGGGCGGCTCCGGCGGACTCGGGGCCCATGCGCAGCAGGCCGCCATCGTCGATCCAGCCAATGCTGCCGCCCCCGGCCCCGATGGTGCTGATCCCCAGCATCGGGAGACCCAGGCGCAGGCGGTCGATTTCGCCCTCGGTCTGCAAGGTGGCCGCACCGTCCCGCACCAGGCTGGCCTCGAAACTGGTGCCGCCCATGTCGATCAGGATGCAGCTCTTCTCGCCATGGGGCTCGGTGTAGGCCACGGCGGCCCGGGGGCCGGCGGCGGGTCCGCTGAGCAGGGTGCTGGCAGGCAGCTCACGGGTGATCTCCGGCCGGGCCACGCCGCCGTTGGACTGCATGATCAGAAGCACACCGGCGAAGCCCGCTTCGGCCAGCTTGGTGGTCAGGCTGTGGAGATAGCCTTCGAGCACGGGGCCGATGTAGGCGTTGATCGCGGTGGTGGAGAGCCTGTCGTAGAAGCGAATCGCCGGCAGGACCCTCGAGGAGACGCTGAGGTAGGCCCGGGGAAGCTCCTGGCGAACGATGGCCTCGGCGGCGTTCTCGTGTTCGGGGTTGGCGAAGGCGTTCATCAGGCAGATGGCGACGGCCTCGACCCCCTGCGCGGCGAGCCAGCGGGCTTCGGCGCGTACGGCGTCCTGGTCGAGGGGTGTGATCTCCCGCCCCCGGCGGTCGAGGCGTCCGGGGACGGTGCGCCGCAGGAAGCGAGGAATCAGGGGCACCACGTTGCGGTAGCGATTGTCGTACTGCTCCTCGCGGATGCCCCGGCGCATCTCGAGGGCGTCGCGCACTCCCTCGGTGGTGATCAGCCCGGTGCGCGCGCCCTTGCGGGTCAGAGTGGCGTTGGTGGTGACGGTGGTGCCGTGAACGATGGTGCGGATCCCGGCGACGAAGTCACCGAGGGATTCGCCCCGCTTTTCAGCCATCGCCTCGAGGCCAGTGAGGACCCCCACCGAGGGGTCGGAGGGTGTGGAAAGAGTCTTGTGGGTTTCGATGCGCCCGTCCGCAGACCAGAGAAAGAAGTCCGTGAAAGTGCCACCGACATCGATTCCGATCTGCAAGGCCACCTGAACACCCCCGGGCGGATGGGCGATCGTCGCCCGTCCCGCCCGGGCATTCTATTACGGCGAGAAGGTGTTGCGGGTGGATTCGGCTTGGCGGCTCATGGCGACTCGGTCGCGTCAGCCTCCTGGGCTTCTCCCGCCTCCTTCTCTGGTCCGTCGCTGGTCAGAGCAGCGATCACGTCGAGGGGTACGGCGAGGCGGAAGTCGAGGCGCTGATGGCCGATCAGGACACCGCTGACCACCTGTCCACCCTCCAGATTGGCGATCTTGGTGGACATTTCGTCCGGCAACTGAGCGGATTGCATCGCACGCAGATTGGCGGCCAGAGCTTCGAGGTCGATGCGCATGAAGTAGCCGGGGCCGGTCTCGAGAGGCGCGAAATCGGCGGGGGCGACGCCGGATCCCCGGGACGCCTCGACGCGGTCGGCCAGGGCGGTCAGTGCCGCGGGAGCATCGGAGCCCACGGCACTCAGGAGCAGGTCGCCGAGCTTGCCGAAGGCCATGTTCATTTGCGGGGCGCTGTCGGTCGGCTCCTGCGTCTCGTCGCTCGGCATCGGCAGGCTCTGCTTCCAGGCCTGCATCTTGCCGTGGACGAAGTTCTCGGCGCCTTCGCCCAGGACCCTGGCCATGGTGGCGGGAATGTCCTGGCATGGCTCACCCGCCAGCCAGCCCTGGATGCCGGCCACGCGGGGGAGGAATCCCTTGTCGAACCACATCGACGCCACGCCGTCGCCTCGGTTGCACTGAGTACCGAGCTGGGAAAACGAGCGGTAGAACAGCAGGGGTGAATCCTGCGCGCTGCCGGTCTGCCGGGCCGTCTGGCCGAGGGCGGCGGCCTGGGCCTCGGCCCAGCCGTTGAAGGCGGCGCGCGCGGCATCGGTCATGGTGAAGTTGTTGACGATCACCAGCGGTGCCTGCGGATCGGCGAAACGTGCCAGCTCGGGCCAGTCGACCTGCTGGGCGGCGATGAAGGCCTCGAGAGTGCTGCCGCTCTTCGGCAGGACCCACTGGTGGTAGAGCAGATTGGCGCCGCTGACTTCGAGAGAAAAGCTGATCGAGGCGACATTGGCCAGCGCATCGCCGATCATGCTGCCGTAGATCTCGAGGGGGTTGGCCAGCGCCTCCACCTTGGCTGCCTCTCCCTGAGTTTGTTGCTGGGCCATTGCCTGGGCCTGCATCAGACCCATCTGGATCAGAGGCGCGATGGGAGCGATCTGAACCGTCGCGGAGATGTTTCCGGGGGGCGTCGGCCCGATCTCGAGCAGATCGCCGAGAACGGCATCTTCGGTGATCTGCCGATTGAAGGCCGCCATCAGGTAACCCTGGGCGGGCTGGACGTAGAGCACGCGGTTCTCGGCGAAGGGCAGCTCGGTGATGGCTCCCTCGGTCTTTGCACCTTCCACCGCCCGGATCAGTTCGGCCAGGGCAGCGTCGACGTCCTTGACCGGCACCACGGCGACGACCCCCTTGTCCTGCAAGAGCATCCCCTCCATCGGCATGACGAAGACCAGCGGTCGCTGGAAGTCGACCTGGTCGAGGATCACCGCTGGGGAGAGCTTCTCGAGGCTGGCGAGGAATTCGCCTCGGTCGAGGGGTTGGCCGACGGCGCCGGCCACCACGCCCACGTCATCGAGCAGGGCATCGAGGCTGGTGATGCGGACGGTCAAGAGGGTGTCGCCGGCCAGGGCAGAGCCGAAGGTCAACGCGACGATCAGCAGAGCAAGGACCGGCCCGAGCCGGTGGTGGGAGTGGGGGCGCATGCATCCTCCAGGGT